>WRHP01000001.1 GCA_009783195.1 Syntrophorhabdaceae bacterium
GCATGCCATACTCCCATTGTTTTTAAGTGCTCCCTGTTGTTGTCGCAGGCATTGCGGGTTAAAAAGGAGTTTTTAAATGTGCCAAGATGGAAAACAATGTTTTTGAGCATAGTTAAAACTCCATAGATTAAAATCGCATGTACTTAATATGTGCCAAATAGTTGTTGCAATAATAAGAATATGCTCTAAAGTAAGTATATATTTCTAATGTTTTGCGTTCAAGTGTTTATGTGTTTCTTGAGCTAAACAGTATGCAGGAGTATATTTCTGGCATGTTCGAAGCGTTATAGTATTCTCGTATACGGTTGATAAAGTGGCAATGTTTGGCCCGCGCAAAGACAAGTACAGGTAGTTTTTTGTCGCTATTACTTATTTGATCAAAAGTCCGTAGCGGAATACCGTCCTTATATTTCAATAGGTTAGGCATAAATTGTGCGTCGATTAAAATAGCTCGTGGCTTACTTTCAGAAAAAGTGTTTGTAATACTCATAAGCTACGCTGGCCCCCGAGAACAACACCTCGCGGTTTTTCAATAGCTCAGCTGTTTTTCTAACTTTGGCTTCGGCATCTAACTGAGCGCTCTTCCACGCGGTTTCAGCGAATGCGTGGTTTGTAAGAAAACGGGCGCGATCCTAAATTGTTGCCGATGTTGTGGCATATAGTGTTGTTTCGGTGTACCAAGCGGAGTGGCAGCCTATGTAGAAAGAATAGCCTAAATTTTCCCGCATCAACATCAAGGGAATTTGCAAAAACTGTTCGTCGGAATGGTAGATGGATATCTGCAATTTGGGACGATGTTGGTGGATAGTTTGTATGGCGCCCTGTAAAACCTGCATCTCGGCATTTTCCACATCCAAGGAAATAAGGTCGCAATGTTTTCCACGATCAGCTAGATATTCGTCAAGCGTGACAGTGCGGCATTCCTGGCTACAGGAGCTTGCTTGTTCCTGTATGGTAGAACTGGAATATTTGTTTTCGATGTGCAACGTTGCTTTGGTGGACCACAGGCCAAAATTTTCTACGGTTACATTGGGAAAGAAACGTAGATTCCTTTGAGAAACAGCAGCGTTTGTCGGTTCGGGCTCAAATCCATAAACTCGGCCGCCAGGGCCGACACACCAAGCTTGAGCCGAGGCGGACCTGCCAGCCAGCAAACCTCCAACACAGACTACATCACCCAAACCAGGGCTGACTAATGGGTGATGATATTTTCCATACTCAGCCAAGGGTAGCCAACCAGCATTGCCGGTGACGCGAACCTTGACTGCTCGTAAAAATGTTTCCCGGCTTTCAGCGTTTGCAAGCCCGGCATAAATAGAGCATATTTCCGCTATATGGTCCTCGAAATAACCAGGTAAGGCTTGGCGTTGGGGTCTGCTTTGCACTGCGGCAGCATCAATGCCGCATACAAAAACGCCTTGGCTTCGTAATAGACGAACCATGTGGTTAAAATGGAAGTCTTTCCACCAGTCCATGGGATTTGTAGGTGGGGAGGTATATACGCACAGAGGTCGCTTATCGCCAAGGATATGCTCAGCAAGGGTAAAAATATGGACGCGATGGTTTGCCGCGATTTCGTTTTCCATTTTTTTTCGATCTGTCCCATGCCAATCCGCAAGGATGAAATGTGGAGGTGATGAGGCTTTACGGATTTTTTGCGCATAATAATGTAGGGCTTCTTCAAGCGTACGCGTGAACGTTACTATTGCGGTGCGCTCCAAGTCCACATCGTCAATAATCGGACGCAGTATAGCCAAGCGGGAAAACTGCTCTCGAATTTTTTCCCCCAGTGTTTTTTTCACCAATAACTCCTTTTTTGCAGATGGTAGGGATTATGAAAATATCTTGTGCCGCCGGGCCTCTAATATTGGCAGTTCCAATGATAGTCGCCAGATCTATCGCATGGGTTGGGCTGGGAAAGCGCAGAAGGTATTCAACTGGGTGTGATCTATATGATATCAAGATCTTCATATAGCTTTCTCATACGCAAGGCGAATTCTGTCTTTGCATAATATGAGATGCCATTAAGAGGAATAATTTTTATCGGCGCAGTGGGTAGAAACAAACCACTTTTTTTAATGTTCTCATAATAATCCAGCTGACCGTTTTCACTGGCTGCAATAAAAAGGCAGGCTGATTGTCTTTGGTTGGCCAGTTCACATAGTTGCGACAGATCTACGCAATTATCAAAACGGCTTTTGAAAAAACTTTCCAGGGCAGGCGCAAAACGTTCTTCGCCGACGACGGCAAAAGGATTTTTTTGGCCTCCCGGAAGATGTAACAGCAAATCAGCTATTTTCCAGGCAAAGATACGCAAAAGTTCCGGCGTGGTTCCGTGCACATGGCGTTCACAGTTTCGGCATAACGGATACTTTGAAAAATCCTCTTTCCATAATGCTTGGATGAAATTTGTATAGATAGGTCCGGAAAAAATCTCTTCCAAGGACGACTGGCGCAGATTCCCGAGTACAATATGATTGTCGAAATCCTGGCAGCAAGGCACCACATTTAGATCCCAGGTTACGTTGATCCGCGTGCCAAAATCTCCCCAAGCTACACTGCATGGAAGAAGGGTCGCTCGTTTCCGTTCGATGGGGCCTTGGCCTGAATGGCTGGAAAGATATGTATCCTCGGCCCGTACTCCCGGATATGCGCTGACCTGTGTCCTGAATGCGGCCGCCTGCTTCGCATATTCGGCAGCATCAGTAATTAAGGAGTTTTCTTCCAGATGCAACATTCTGACACGCAGTTTCCCATTCAAGCTCTGGCGTGTTTGGCTTGCCAGAAGGGTGGCCAGGTTTTTTTCCGCCAGCGCGAATTTGTCCACGCCATGAATGCTTTGATATGTCTTTCTGTTGTATCCGTAGAAGCTTATTTCTATTTCGTTAAGGCCGTTTCCCCACAGGGCGTCGAAATAGGCTTCCTTCACCGGAACTCCCAACGTGCTTACGAAAGCAAGTTTTGCTTTGGGCCATGCATGCCGGAACAGGGCTACTTTTTCCGGAAGCTCTGTATCTAGTAGCGGTTCGCCCCCGTGGTGCAGAAGAGCTACGCCGGAATAGTTTTCTACTTGCCGGGTAAGCAGCGCGATATCCTCCTTGGACATCACGCCTTTGGCTCGCTTTGCTTTATGCGAGACGCAACAAAAACAGCGATAGTCGCAACGAGCGATGGTTTCAATCTGCATACTACGCCAACGCTCCGACAGATTTGGCAGGGCAAGAGGGCGCAGAATGTGGCCAAACGTGCCTTCCGGATGTTCTTGTGATGTATTCAGTCTGGAGCCGATAAAAAAGTCATCGTCGTAGCGCTGGACTGCATCAAAGGAGGTTTTTACTCGTTGTAACCAAGTGCTTTCCATTAGTCTGGAAAAAAAGAATCCTTTATGCAAACCGGGATGCCGCAAGAGGTATTTTTCGAGGCAATGTTCAAAACTCTGGTGCAATGTTTCGTTTTCATCACGCCGACAAATGCTTTCAAAATCCAGCGAAACAAGTTTTTTTTCTGGAACATTGTGCTTGCTGCGCAATTTTGCCACGACCAGTTCTGCCGGCCTGCAAGCGATAAGCAGATAGTCGAAGCAGTATGCATCTATGGCTGTGGAACAGGTGACAGGTTTGTCCATAAAGGTAGTAGGAACGCCTGTGCGTTCATCAACGAACGCCAGGATTTTCATATGTTTTGGATTTACGGCCGGCATAAGTTCCTGACTCATGCTACCTGTGCCAAACCATAGCACTGAAATTGGTTTTATTTTGCTCATTCTTCGTTTCTATAAAAAACAGCGGACTTGTTTTCTGTCAGCAGGTTTTCCACCAAGCTGTTTTTAATCCGCTCGCCAATATGGCCGTCGTAGCCGGAAAAATACCGCGCCCATACGCGCTTTCTGGTATCAGCCATCATATCCGGTTCTGGATTTTCCAGAATACGGAAGAATTTTTTTACATCATCTAAACCACGCCCGTGATAAAAAGCCGAAGCGATATCCGCCGCAAAGGGTTTTAAGGCGACCTCCAGGTCTTGAAGCAAGAGAACCGGCTTGTTCAGAAAAGCCATTTCAAACATCAATGAGGATTTTTCCGTGACAAAGGCGTTTGCCATGGCCAGTAGCGGCTGATAGGGGCCGTCATACAGAGTCATGTTGGGACTTTGCTGAATAAAATTTTTTACTCGGTCAATATCTCCATGCGTTGCTAATCTGAGTCTCAGCGCATCGCGTACAAAAAGCGGATGTAGGGTTACCACAGTAAAAATATGATTTTGCTCTTGTAGCCAGGCGAACATTCTTTCCAGTTCCGCAAAAGGAGGCGAATGCGTACGGCCCGGATCAGAAATCCCATCAGTCCAGAAGTGATGCACCTGCCAAGCCAGAATTGGTCTGCCTGCCGCCTTGTGAAGCAGCGTTTTTGGTAACCGCAGGGCTTCCTTTGCCGCATAGGCGTCGAATTTGGGGCTTCCCAAAGCGGATACATGAGCGCCACCGGCAAGGCAGTGTGTGAAGAATCCCTCCCTTATATCCGGATGCATAACGAAGATTTTCCAGGCGAACAACTGCACATATTGCCGGTAATGCATCATATTCAGATGCGCGTCCGGCAGGTCTGGATTGGTTCTTGGCTTATCGTACTCGATGCCGTAAGAAATATAGACGGGCCTGATGCCATGCTGTCTGATGAAATTGGTTTTAACTTTGGCAAAGTGCAGGTATACGCCATTGTAGGGGAATTGATATATGAGAAAGTGAGGTTTTTCCGCATACGGATCATAGGCATCATAGGTGACATATGGAATGTTATACGTTTCAAGATAGGTCTTAGCGTGATCCGAAGGTGGATATTGTGGGAGTTCGCCTTCCTTCCTTTCCAAAAAAACGATCTTGGTGTCAAAGCGTTCATCCGCCAGGCAGGCTTGATAAAAGGAATTCCACGAAGACCAGTAGAAATCACAAAAATAAAGAAAATGCGCCCGGATTTTCTCGCCTGTCCGAAGTGGTATACGCCGCAAATCATGTTGTAGATTGACTGTGTTTATATAGGTGCGCAGGGATTGTTCGTTGTAGTTGCGCAGTTGCTTTTCCAGGGCTTCGTAGGTTTCAGAGTTCAATGTAAGATGATCTGGTTTTATTTTTTGTGTATTCGAGCGATGGCGGTTTTTATGATTTTTACCTGAAGCCAAGCGCGGCATATTCTTTGTGTCTCCTCTACCTGATATTAATAGCCGGATTACCCGCCATAAAGCAGCCATCACGGCAACCCTTATAAATAAAAGCTCCAGGGGCTATGACATTGTTGTTGCCGATTTTGGCTTTGGCCAATACCGAGCTATGCACGCCGAAGGAGTTGCCTGAACCGACGACGGCTTCCCCTAAAACTATGGAGAACAGGCCGAAAAAATTGCCGTCGCCTACTACGACGTCGTGTCCGAACACCACGCTGCCGTTCAGGTAGTTGGCGTTTCCGAGGCGCACATCACAGGAGAAATGGCAGCCATGGGTCACAATATTGGCTTCTCCCATCTCAGTGTCGTCTGGGATATGGGTAATCGGGTGGATAAGGTTTACAAAGCGCGCGCCCCGTTCTTTCCATTTGGCAAAGGCTTTGAGCCGCAAATCAGGAGAACCTATGCCTAATACAAAAACATCGGTTGGCGCACAGGTATAATTGTCGTCGTTGCCAAGTTCCAGGTCAGACAGTTTCCCTAAATCTCCCCTGTAGCCCTCAAAAGCCAAAAACCCTTTAAATCGCAAGGCGTCTCCCCATATGACGCGGGCCAGCCAGTAACATTCTTTGGCTGCGGACGAATTGCCGATTATGACAAGGTTTTGTTCCATTAATGTCTAATTGTAAAAGCCTAAGCTGTGTTTTTTGTGTGTAAATATGTGAAAGTAATGTTGTTGTCTTGTTTGCGGATAATGCAGTCAGACATTAGTAACGCCCGCCGTCCATTACGATGGTTTGACCGGTTATCCACCTGCCCGCGTCGGAAAGCATAAAAACCGCCATTTTCGCTGCGTCTTCCGGTTCTCCAAGCCCCAGTGGGTAGGATGCCAATTCTTTTTCCCTCGCTTCGTCGGAAAGAAAGGACAAGTATGATTCGCCCATCGGGGTGCGTACCACGGCGGGAGCCAAGGCATTGACCCTAATTTTTTGCGGAGCAAGCTCTTTGCTGAGCACGGCTGTTGCTGCCATGAGAGCGGCCTTAGCTCCGCCATAGGCCGCTAATCCGGCTTCTTTGGCAATGGCGGCGGCTGAGGAAAAGAAAACTATGGACGAGCCAGCGCCGACATTATTGCGCCTGTCGGCAAATCCTTTGGCCAGCAAAAGAGGGACATGGAAATGGATATCGAAAAGCCGCCCGGCAATATCTCTTGAATACTCGCGCAACGGCATGATACCGGCATGCCCGGCGCAGCAAACCAGTCCGCTTAGTTTGCCGTGGCGTTCGCGCAAGCTTTTGATCCAGAGAGTCAGGGATTTCATGTCGGCGGTCAAATCCATGGGTTCGACATGGAACTGTTCCGGATGCGCGGCGCGGGCTTTGCCCGCTTCAAGCTTTTCCCGATTGCGTCCGTTTGCGATGACGGTTGCGCCCAAGGCATTCAGCTCCAAAGCAATGGCTTCACCAATGCCGGAGCTTGCGCCTGTGACCAGAATACGCTGATCGGCGTTGAAGGAAATCACGTTACGCTATGGCTCCGCCGGAAAGCGCTACGAGATCTGAGATCGTGCGCAACTGCGTGAACTGGGAAATAGTTGTTTTCACGCTGAAGTTTTTGTCGAAGTACGCAATGCAGGACATCATGGCCAGAGAATCCCATTCCGCGATGTTTCGCAGTTCCATATCCGGGTCAATGGGGTCATCGCGTTGCAGGAGATCCCGCAAATCTTCCAGAAATACGGATTTAAGCATCAAGGTTCTCCTTGCCCGGTAATTTTCCTGCGCCAGTGCTCGATAATATCTTTCGGTTTGGGATGCCCCGCGGGCGTTTCATAATCCAGCATACCGGAACACCAGATGCGGTTTGTGGTAAGGATGGCCGAAGCCCAGGAAAGCCCCACGCCAAAACCGGAAAGCAGCAGTTGCCGCTGTGAGCTTTGGACTTGCGTGGCCAAGGCGTCGCATATGGCGGAAGGGATGGATGCGCCCGCGAGATTGCCGTATTTGCTGAATGTATCCATAGGCGCTTTTTCCGGCGGAAAGCCGGTCTTGTCGGCGATATTTTGCATGATCTGCCGATTGGCCTGGTGCAGAACAAGGTTGTCTATATGCTCAGGCTCCTTTTGGGCAAAGCGCAGCAGTTCCAGTATATGATTCGGCACCACGTTCAAGGTGAACTCAAAGACAGCTCCGCCGTCCATGTAGGTGCGGTTTAGCCGCCAAGGCGTGCCGTTCGCATCGATTAAGCGCTCACAATACGGGGCGTACTCCTCCGGAGTTTGCGGCAAAGGCAGCCGGCCGCAGCCCGCCGGCCACATAAGGGCTTCGGCTCCGCCGCCGTCTGTTCCCAACATGAACCAGGAAAGGGATTCCTCCGGCGTATATTCCACCAGGGTGGCTGTTCCGCAATCGCCAAATATAGGGGTAATGACGCGGTTGTCCTGATCCGCAAGGCGCGAGAGACCATCGCCCTCCAGCAGAAGAACGCGCGAGCAGGCGCGGGATTCCACCAAAGAAAAAGCGATCCACAGCCCGTACACATAGCCGGCGCATCCCTGGTTTACGTCAAAAGCGGCGCAGGTTTTCGGAAGTTTGAGCTTGTCCTGTAGAATGCAGGCGGTTGCCGGCAGGAAATAATCCGGGCTTTGGGAAACAAAGACCAGCGCGTCCACAGTGGAGCGGTCCAGCCCAAGCCCGGCAAAGAGTTTTTCCGCCGCGTACTGGCAAAGGTCGGAAGGGGCAACCCCTTCCTCAGCCACGCGCCGCCGGTCAATCCCTGCCATTTTGGTTACGCGCTGCGCTTTTTTGATGTCTCCGCCGAAAAATTGCAGCTCATCTTGGAGGCGGATTTCGTTTTTCGGAACGGTTGCGCTGATGCCGCTGATTTTCGCGTGGCGGAAGACGTTTTTGCTCATAGGCTCGCCTTGTTATTAAACGATGCCGCTGATAATCGCGGCGATTTTTTCAACGGAAGCTTCCTCAAGCTCAGCGTAGAGCGGCAGGCATAATACGCGGCGGGCCACGCTTTCCGCCACGGGGCAGGATTGTCCGGGCAGGGGCAGATAAGGCAAGGTATTCAACGCCGGGAAGTAATATCTTCTTGGGAATATGTTTTCCCGGTACAAGGAGTCTATAATCCGCAGCGCGATAGCTTCGCTGTCGAAAATTACGGGGTAATAGGCGTAGTTATAGACGAGTCCGGGCCGAAGTTTTGGGCGCCGTATGCCGCGTTCGGGCAGAAGGGCATCGTACATGGCACTGACGGTTTTCCTTCCCGCGATGTTATCCGCCGTTTTGTCCAGAAGGCACAGGCCCGTGGCGGCGTGCAGTTCCGAGAGCTTGGCGTTTATGCCCAGACGTATGTGGATATCGCCGACATGCCCGCCTGCCCGAAGGAGGCGGATTGCCTGAATCTGTTTATTTGTGCGAGCGAAGACCGCTCCGCCTTCTCCCGTATTGAATACCTTGGTGGCGTGGAAACTACATACGGACAGGTCTCCGTAGTCGAACAGGCTTTTCCCCATGTATTTGCTGCCGAAACATTGTGCGGCGTCGTAGACTATCGGCAACGCCGCATCATTGCCCAATCTTTCCAGGGATTCCACATCGCAGATGTTTCCATAGATATGTACGGGCAGTATTCCACAAATATCCGCATCCGAGTCCAAGACATCGGCCAATTTTGCCGGGTCCATGCACAGAGTTTCTTCATCGATATCGACAAAAACAGGGGTGCACCCTGTCCATAACAGCGCGGATGTCGTTGCGACAAAGGAAAACGGCGTTGTGGCGATTTTTTTCCCGGCAATGCCTGCGGCATGCAGCGCTATCTGTAAAGCTGTGGTGCCGTTGGAACAAAGAGCTACGCGGGTGATATTCAAACGCTGTACGAGTTCGTTCTCCAGCTTGCGCAGGTAGACTCCGTCGTTTGTCATATGCCTGCTGTTGAAGATTTGTTCCAGGTAGCCGCTGTATTCCTGAAAATCCGGCACAACGGCTTTGGTGACGTGAATGGGTTCAGGCATGTTGTTCAATAGCTTTTTTCAGAGTTGTAACCATCCAGTTATTCAGACTGCCGCCTTCCATTTCCGCCTGAATCGCAAGCTGGGCGTGCAACTCTGGCGGGAGCCTCAAGGTAACGCGCCCGGAATAGGGCTTGTTGGGTTCGTGTCCCATTTTGGCGCAACTTTCCAGGTAAAAATCCACAGCTTTCTCGAAAGCCTTACGTATTTCCTTAACAGAGTTGCCGTGAAAGCCTACGATGTCGTTAATTCCCAATACGTGGCCCACAAGACATTCATCGTCGGCGCTATATCTTATAATGGTCGAATATCCCTTGTATTGCATGGTGTTACTCATGGCGTTATCCCTATTTTGATGAGAAAGATCCTTGCGTCCTCCACTTGGTATCGTTTGAGTTCTTTACCTGGGTGCGGCCTGTGGAAGTCGGATTTATGGTTGTCTCTCCTGAAAGCAAAGCGCGAACCGCCATCCTTTACCATGTCGCAACCCAAAGCTCTCAACAACGAAACAAGATCATTCCATGTCAGATTTTTAGGTGTTGGATAGGAAAAAATGGCCTCCAGAGTTTTTCTTTGCTTACTATTTATATTGTATGGTGTCATTTTATGGCATCATCGTCAATGGTAGTTGTAAGCAGCGCTATATTCAATAATCTCCCTTGTTCTTGAATGGTGGACCTGATTTTTCACGTGGACTGTCAACTTTAATTGCCTTTCTTGCTGTTGCCGGGAGCGTCAGTTAAGTTGCTGCTATCGTCCAGGCCCTGTTTTTTACGGAAGCAGGGCCTGGACGATGCTTAAACATCATCATTTCAGAACATGAACCATTTCGCTTTCAGTTGCTTTGTACATTCAATCCGCCGCCGGTCCCCAAACCGCCTTTAACTACTTGTTGTTGATAGTTGCGGGTGGCGCGAACCAGGTTGTTGTAGGCGTCGGTAAATGCCGCGACGATGACCTTGCCTTCCGCCGTGTTCGTGTAGCCGCCGAGACTGGCGCCGCCGCTACCGCCGAAGAGGCCGCCGATTGCGCCGAAATCCATGTTGCGCGCGCTGCCTTCGGCGATGGAGATCTGAACGCCGGAGCGGTTATCAACGAGCGAAAGCATGGTGCCGGCCTCTTTGGAGTTCATGCTTCCGGCCACGGTGCTGGCCAGGCTGCCGACCAAGGGAACCAGATGGAGCGCTCCGCCGATGCCGCCCGCGTTTTTGTTGCTGAAGGTTATGCTGGGAGTCATTGAGTAATCGGCGGATACCATTTGCCCTTTGCCGAAGTTTGATTCCTGGCGCAGTTCGCCGGCGGCTCCCAGAGCGCGTTCTTGCGCCATGTTGTCCATCGCGCGGCTGCGCTCGACGACGACAAAACAGTTCGACTGCTGGACCAGCATACGAAGAACGGGCGTTGTCGGGCCCAGGCGGTAATTTCTGTAGTAAGCCCGGTACCAGTCGGTGTTGACGTCTTCAATGACCGCCAGCGTGCCTAGCGACTCGCCGCATCTTTCGAGCTGGCTGTTGGCGTTTTCGTTGTGCGCTCCGGAGGCGGCGCCGGTCGCGGCTGTTTTCGCGCTCCTGGACCCGACATCCATGTGGGCGCAACCGGAAAATACGGCTGCCGCCGCGATGAAAAACAGACACCTGTAAAAATACTTTTGTCTTGCGTCAAACATTTAAAATCCCTCCATTGTTGAGAGTTTTCCCAGGCTGCCCTGGGGGCCGATTACGGCCTGACGTGCGCGGATCATTTTTTTCCCTTGGCCCCGAAAAGAGATACCCGGAACTGCAGCGCCTCGGCGATGTGAGGCAGCTCTACTTCCGCCTTGCCTTCCAGATCGGCAATCGTGCGGCCTACGCGGCATGCCTTCCCCATGGCTCGTCCCGATAAAGACAGCCGCTCCGCCGCGCGGACCAGAAAAGCGCGGGCCTCCGAGGAAAGCTCTTTGAGTGATTCCGCCGTGGATAGGCCCACGGTTCCGTTGGCCTGGTTGGCGCGTCCGGTATATCTTGTTTCCTGTATGAGACGGCATGCTTCGACCCGTTTTCGGACTGTTGCGGACGGTTCTCCGGTCTGATCGGACCAGACTTGCGACTCCGGAGGCGGAACGGATACAGACAGATCAATCCGGTCGAGCAGCGGGCCGGAGAATTTGCGCGCGAATTTTTCCAGAGTCTGCGGGGAACAGCGGCACATGCTTCTGGGATGCCCCAGATTTCCGCACGGGCAGGGGTTTGATGCCGCAAGCAGGAGAAAACGGCAAGGAAAACGATACCGCCGTCCGGCGCGAGAGATCAAAACCTCTCCTGATTCAAGAGGTTGCCGGAGCGCTTCCCTTACTTCCGTCCGGAACTCGGAGAATTCATCCAAAAAAAGAACACCGCCATGAGCAAAAGAAATCTCTCCTGGTTGAGGAGGATTGCCTCCTCCAAGCAGTCCGGCCGCTGTTGTTGATGAGTGAGGAGCTCTGAATGGTCGATTTAAAAGAGGTTTTGGCCACGGAGGTTCCGCTGCCGCGCTGTAGATGCGCGTTGTTTCAAGCGCTTCGAGGCGGGAAAACGGCGGCAGGATTCCCGGCATACGCTCCGCCAGCATTGTTTTCCCGCATCCGGGGGGGCCAACCATCAAGAGAGCGTGATTTCCAGCCGCGGCGATTTCCAGCGCCCTGCGCGCCATTGGTTGTCCCGATACATCGCAAAGGTCGGGAGGCGGTCCGGGGCGTCCGGAAAAAGGTCGCCCGCCGCCTTCCGTAATGAGCGCGTTTGCCTCCTCGGATGACGGATCGGTTGTTCCCGACAAAATGTCGGCCGCTTCCTTGAGCGTCCGAACGGCCGCCACCCGAATTTCCGGCACAAGGCCGGCCTCGTCGCGGTTTGAGGCCGGGGTGATGATGCCGCGGATGCCAAGATCTCTGGCAAGAAGAGCCTGGGATAAGGCTCCACGGATAGGGCGGACGCAGCCGTCTAAAGAAAGCTCTCCCGCAATCAGCCAGTTTGTAAGCGATTCTCCCGCAAGAGCTCCTTCCGCGCATAAGACCGACAGGGCGATGGGGAGATCGAGAAGCGAACCGTCTTTTCGAAGGTCGGCCGGCGCCAGGTTGACGGTTACTTTGCGGCTCGGAAACGGGAAGCCCGAATTTCGGATGGCGGCCCGAATCCGGTCGTCACTCTCCTTTACGGCCCCGCCCGGAAGCCCTACAACCGTATAAGAAGGCAGGCCTTTGGTAATGTCCGTCTCCACTTCCACGGGGACGGCGTCGACTCCGATTACGGCGAAAGAGAGAGCGCGAACGAGCATGGCAAGAAAACCTCCGGAAGATCGAAAATCGGTCCGGAGGTACGGAGCAACGATTGTGCCGCTGCGCTTTGGACTACTTTATGAGGAAAGCCGTTTTTTCAGCAGGTCCGCCAGAAGCGCGGCTTTCGCGCGCAGGTCGGGCGAAAGCGGTTTGGGGCCGAACCGGTCCTGGTGGTACAGCGACAGGAAAGCTTTGGCTTCTTTCGTCAGGTCCGGGCGGGTCCGGACAGCGGCATCCACCATTTCTCCCATGGGGATGCCTCGGGAGGGCCGGTAGCCGGATTTCTCCAGACGTCGCAGCAGGCGATCATAAGACGCGGGAAGGCGGTCGTACTCACGGATGTTTTTTACGCGCGTTCGCCAGGCTTTCCACAAGAGCCATAAAAGAACGGCGGCGGCCGCAATAGGGAGGGTCTGGCGTAAACCGTCGAAAGACCATGTTCTGGATGCCTGCCTTATCCCGGACATCCCCGACCGCACGGCGTCCGCCTGCATCCGAAGAGAATAGTTCATCACGTATTTGTTCCAGCGATGGCGCAGCCAGTCCGCGTACGACCCCAAAAAACCCATCTTCCTGGAGAAGAAAGATTCGTCTGTCTGTGCGGGTGTCGCGTCCAGCGTTACCCAGCGCCCTCCGATCAATGCTTCGACCCAGGCGTGCGCGTCGGACTGGCGCACTATCAGGTAGCGCCCGATAATGTTCCATTCCCCCCCGATATAACCGACCACGACCCGGGAAGGGATATCGACGGCGCGGAGCAGCAGCGCCAATCCGGCGGCGTAATGTTCGCAGTAGCCGCTTTTCTCTTTAAAGAGGAAACTTCTGAGCGTCGGGGCCGGATTGGCAAGAGAGTAGCGGAACTCTTTCTGGAAAAAGCCAAGGAGAAGAGCCGCGCGCTCTTCGTCGGTATTCGCGCCTTCCACCGTATCTAAAGCAAGCAGCCGGATATCTTCGTTGCCTGAAGGGAATTCCAGGTATCTGCGTCCTGGGTTTGCGCCGCGTCTTCTCCGGGGTGGCGGTTCCTTGGTGAACGTAAGGCGGTATCGCAACGCCGGGTGTCCCTCCTGCAGGAGGAACAGGTTTCCTTCCCGGTCCGAGTAGAGAGGACCGGCGCTTGTCTCGATCAGAAAAGGTTCTCCGTAAGTGAACAGGCGGGGGTGCCCTGCTGATTCCAGCGTGATGTCGGCAACAATAGCTTCGCCTTGCGATGCTTCCCGGAGGAGATAGTTGAACCCTACCCTTATGACGGGGGAGGCTGCCGCCCCGGATAATTGCCATCCGCCGTCCGAATACCGGGAATATACGGCGCCGCGCAAGTATAGCGTCTCTGTGGCCGGCTCTCCTTCAAGGAAAGGAAATTCCACTCTGGCCACGATGCGGCGGTCCGATTTGATATCGGTGATCTCGCGCAACGTGATTTTGTCCGAAAACCCGGAAATAGCGTTTCTGGAATAAAAACGAAGGAAGGCCCTGCGAAACTCCAGGCGCGGCACGGTGGCAAACAGGACGGCCGTCATGAGGAATCCGCACGCGCTGAGCAGCAGGAATGCCCATGTCGCTGTTTTGAGGGAGGGCGCGTATCCGCCGGGCGGGCGGCCAAGCTCTTCCGCCTCCTGGTTATGAAGGGACCACATTGCGCCGATGGACGCGGCCAGGAACATGAACGCGAAGAGAGCAAAGGACATCTCGTCGGCAACGGAAGCCGCGACCAGGAATTCAAGGAAGGAAAGGGCGCACAATTGCCAGCTTTCCCGGATGCCTTTCGGAAGGAGCATCCTGACCGACTGGATTCCGATCAGCAGGAAAGAGGCGCAGGACATCAGGTCGCCTCCGAACAGGAGCAGGTCGGCCACGGATATGGCGAGCAGGATTCCGACAATGAAGGCGCCCATGCGCGAAAGCAGCTTCCTCGGTTTTTCCTGTGCGTCCATCAACGCGCCGCCGGCCCAGGCTGCCGTCACGAAAAGAAGGGATGCCACGGAGGTTTGCGTGTAGACGGCCAGAAGGATTACACCCAGGAGCCAGTGAATACGGAGGATCCACCAGGAAAAGTGGCGGCGCGTGGCGCGTGAAGTCATGGCGCCGCTTCTTTCGCTTTGATCTCTCCTCCGTCGGCGCGAGCGACGGCCAGGGCGGCAAGCGCCGCCGCGCGTCCTTCCGATTCGCGGGAGATGGTCCGTTCGCCTATCCGGAGCAGGAATGGGATTTCCCGCCGGTCGAGGTCAATCACCATGCCGCAGGCTTCGGAGAGGCGGGTCTCGAATTCATTTGGCGGGCATGGAACCGGCACACGCAACTCCACAAAGGGCGAGCCTTCCGTTTCGCGTTCCTTGACCATCCACTTCTCCAGCCGCGCTGTCGCCTTCCAATGGATATCCCTCACCGGGTCCGAAGGCAGATGCTCCCTTACGTCTCGCGGGAATGCGCCTGATCGTCCGGCGGACCAGGGGGTTTCAGACGGCCCGGCTTCTTGATGGGAGCCGCCCTGGAAGGCGGGAAATATAGGTCGCGGGTATACCAGCAGATCCATTGATATTTGCGCGTCCATGGATTTTTCAAAAAGAGAGAAAGGAAAGAGGGTGGAGAGTGTGCCGGATACGCTGCCCATAGGCCCACGGCGCTGCGGCCGGAACCCCGCTATGCGTGTTGCTGTACCGTGAGGCGGAATGTCCGGAAAATGTACGGTGACGGTTTCTGTGTCAAACCGCATCTTGAGCACGAGGGAAATAGAAGGGAACCGCTTTATTTCGGCGGAGCATTTGATCGCCAGAAAAGACTCGATACCTTGAAACGCGTCGGAAGCGGCTTGCGCCGAAAGGATAACTTTCCGAAGCGTCCACTCCGACAGAAATCCTGAAACGACGATCAATGAGAGGTTCATACAAAGCGCGAGGTAAAGAAGGTTGTTTCCCGTGTTGATAGCCGCGGCGCCCACCGCCAGGGTGATAAGGAGGAACGCCTTGCCTTCGAACGTCATCCGGAGGCGTCGAGGCATGCGGAAGCGGGATGTTGGCCGTCTGCCGGATGACTTCACAACGGAGCTGGAATGGTCGAGAGGATCTCTTCGATGATGGACCGGGCGGCATCGGTGTTTGCGTTTGCGGAGGCGCCTTTTGGAAACACGCGATGGCAAAGGACCGCCGGGGCCGCGCGCCGGATGTCTTCGGGGATCACATGATTCCTGTCTCCCATGCGGGCCAGGGCTTGCGCGGTGTTTTTCAGCCCGATCGCGCATCGCGGCGATATTCCCAGGCGAAGGGCCGGGTGGCTCCGTGTCGCCGAAGCGATTCGCTGAATGTAACCTATCAGCGAGTCATGGACCGCCACGCGGCTTATTTCCTCTCTCAGGGCGATTATCTGCGCGGGAAGCAGCGAGGATGGGATACCGTTTCGTATCGTCAGGATCGAGTTTTCCCGGATGAGCCGGGTTTCGGAGCCGCTGTCGGGATAGTCTATGCGCAGCCGCATGTTGAACCGGTCAAGCTGTGATTCAGGGAGCGGGTATGTGCCGTGCTGCTCGTACGGATTCTGGGTGGCGATTACAAGGAAAGGGTCCGGGAGCCGGTAAGTCCGGTTGTCCACCGTCACCTGCCGCTCGCTCATTGCTTCCAGAAGGGCGCTTTGGGAGCGCGGGTTCCCTCGGTTGATCTCATCCGCCAGGACTATGTTCGCAAAGAGGGGGCCTGGGGAAAAAACGAAAGTTTTTCTGTTTTCTCCCAGAATGTGCATTCCGATGATGTCTTGCGGGAGGAGATCGCCTGTAAACTGCACTCTGCGGAAAGTGCCGGAAATTCCGGCCGAGAGCGCCTTGGCCAGCGTTGTCTTTCCCGTGCCCGGCACATCTTCCAGGAGGATATGTCCTCCCGCCAGAAATGACGCCATAGCCAGATCGACCACTTCCCGTTTACCGAGGAGGATGGATTCGATGTTTGCGCGGAAACTTGACAGCAACGACGACAGGGCGGCGGTTTCCATGGAAGCTATTATCGGACACTTTGTCTGTATCTTTTACAAAAAACAAAAAACTGTGTTTTAGCGCGGGCGCTTCTTCATAAACAAGCCCATGATCTGGTCAGCCGGATTTGGGCAAGAGACTTCTTTTGTTTCGCGCATCGCCGCTTCTGTTTTAGAACCTGTATTTCACTTCCGCCATGCCGCCAATACCGTCGCGCACTCCCAGCGACCCTGCGGCCTTGATGTCTATAAATATGTTGCTGCCTGACTTGTAGCCTACGCCTGCTTCAGCCAGCGCGGAGAAGCCGGACATGTCCGCCCGGTTCGCCTGGTAACCGTCTATGGAAACATTGGGCTTCCCCATTGTTTCCCAATCTGCGGCTATGCCGACATAAGGACGCACGCGCTCGCTTGCTTCGTAACCGGCGCGGAAGCCGGAAACGATGCGAAGAGAGTGGGCCGCTTCAAATTCGATACGCTGGCCGAGGCTGTCGGTAACGTTTCGGTCATTCATTCGGACCCACATTCCGTATCCGTACAGGTCTACCGTAAACCTGGGAGCCGGCTCGAAAACGTGGCCGCCGCCGAGAGACACGCCGTGATACGCGCGGCCTTTTTTGCTGAACCTGGAGGAGAGGGAGTCGGTTTCAAAACTCATCATGCTGTAGCCGGTGCGCGCCAACGCCTCGATATGCGGGCCGGGAATCCAGTTGGTGAAGGCGCCGGATTCAATGGCTTGCGCAAGGCGCTTGCGGTATTGGATGAACACGCCGCCGCCGTAGCTTTCCAGGTCTCCGGAGGATCTTATGTTAAAAGAGCCTGAGGGCAGATTTACAGAGTTGCGGGTCTTGTAGCTGCCGATGAACAGCTCGGTGAATACACCCAGTGAAATCGGCGATCCATTCTTGTGGTAGGACAATGTGAGCATCCCGGAGCCGCCTTTCAGGTCCGCGTAGCTGCCGGTATCGATGCGTTGCGAGGAGTAGCTTAAAGTCCCAGATATACCGAAGCCTCTTCCCTCGGTGGCGCTTACGGCGGTTTCCATGCTGTTGCGCAGGAAGGTTTCGGAAAACATGGCGAGTTGGGCGAGCCCGGCGGCGGCGGCCTCGGAATAGACCTTGCCCATGTTACCCGTGTGCGCCTCGGAAATGCCCAGGAAATATTCGTTGCCTACGCGTTCAATTTCATACGAATAGATTCCGTAGCCTGGGTCGGATGTGGTGAAGAGGTCGTTGGACGCGCCCGAGGAGACTTCGGCGATTTTTATTTGAGCGGCAAGATCCGGGGCGCCTTCCGGTTTCAAGGCGAGAAGAACGGGAGATCCGGGCGCGGTGTCGAAAAGCAGGGTGTCGGCCAATTGCGTGTCGAACAGCACATCCAGGCCGATCTGGCCGTTGCCGGAGTAATCTCCCATAATGTGAGCGGCTTCGTTTGTTGCGGCGCCGTTGTAAAACGACAGCAAACCGTTGTTGGTCAGATTCAGAAATGTCGCCGCGTGGCCGACGTCATTTGTCACGTTGAGCGTTGCGCCGTTGTTGACCGCGGCATATTGAAAGTTTTGGACGCCTCCGACATTTGTCAGCCCGCCAAGCGCCGTCAGGCTGTTGCCGGTTGTACTCCATGACGCCAGGTTTGTTCCGAAAACGGTTCCGGTCACCGAGCCGCCGGATAAATTTACGGCATTGTTAAGAACATTGCCGGTTGAAGTTGTGTATCCCCCATAAACATTGCCGGTAACTGCCGTGTCGGCGATATTCACAATGTTGCTCTGGGCGGTTCCCGTTGAAACGCCGCCTCCGTAAATATTGCCGGTTATCGAGCCGCTGGATAAGGTTACGGTGTTTGCGGTGATATTGCCGGTTGAAGTTGTGTATCCCCCATAAACATCGCCGGTAACCGCTGCGCCGGCGATATTCACAATGTTGCCCCGCGCGGTTCCTGTTACGACGTCGCCTCCGTAAATATTACCGGTTATAGAACCGCTATTGAGCGACACGGAGTTTCTTTCGGTGTCGTTGCTGCCCAGGGAAATTTTTGCGCCATAGACATCCGCCTGGATGGTTCCACCATTAACAATGACCCTGTTCTCGTAGACCGTAGACGCATTGCCAGTAATATTTTCTCCGCCATATATTGCTCTGCCGGGATGTCCAAGGTTGATTTCCCCTCCATTGATGATTACCGAATTGCCGAAAATGCTGGATGGATTGCCGGCGCCGCTTTGTCCGCGGCCTCCGTAAATGTTGGCGTTGACGATTTTGCTTTCGTTGTTGATGGTGACCGAGTTGCCGGATACTGTGACTCCGGAAGCGAAGCCGTATGCGCCTGAAATAATTTGCCCTTGTACTTCCCCGCCGGAGATTTCTATGCTGTTTCCCCTGAATGCGCCGGGGACCGTGGCGTACGCGCCATAAACGTTATTGTGTATGACTGCCCCGTGGCCAATAGATACGGAATTCGAATCGCCCGTAACATTGCTGCCGCGTACAACTCTTCCACCGTAAACGCTGTTTCTTACCATGGCGTTTTCAATTTCGACTTTGTTGTTATTGACGTCGACAAAGGCGCTAAAGCCGCCATATACGTCATATACCTGTCCGCCGGTAATGGAAACTCTGTTGTATTCAACGTTGGTCAGGTCTCCAATCCCTCCATAAACATTTCCGGCAGGACTTGTTCTGGTGTCAATAAGCGGGGGGGTTGGAATGTAGATATTTCCGCTGTTAAAAATGACGGTGTTGTTTGATGAATCGGTTTTCGGGAACAGGGCGTTTACTTGAGGCTGGGTGTTGGCGGCGGTTGCGTTTGGAAAGTAAATTAACGGGTCATCAAGTTTTGCGGGCTCGTCGTTGTAAACTATGGTCTCGCCTCCCGTCGCTATGCAGGGGAAAAAGAAAACTGCCGCTAAAAGCAATCCGCTCAAAAGCGCCGGCATCAACCTGGATTCGCAAGACCGAATATTGCTTTCGGCGAAAAACGACATGCGCATACCTCCCTGGCTGTGTATTGCGCGAGAACAGGACCATGTCAAACAACGTAATCCCGGCAAACTGAAAAGCGACTTTAAGCGTGGTCGGCGAAAGTTTTAAGTTTACGGCTGACAAGCATTAGCTGTGTTTCTTGATTGTTTTACAATACACCATGTTTTTTGGGAAGAAAAAAATGCCCGATACATTTTCCAGAAGGATATGTCCTTTCGACAGAAATGATGCCGTAGCTAAATCGACAGCTTCCCGTTTTTACGTGAGGATAGATTCAGTATTTGCGCGGAAGTCAGATAGAAAAGACGACAGAATGCGGTTTTTAAGAAAGTTGTTATCCGATACTTTGTCCGTTCTTTGACAAAATAGTCCGTGAAAGAGGCTACACATCCAGTTGCGCCGCATCAATACCAAATACTTTTGCTATCCGGCGCAATGTTGATATGCGCGGATTGACCTTGCCGGATTCCATACGGGCATACACCGGTTGAGAGACATTCATTGCTCTGGCGACATTTCCTTGAGTCAAGCCCAAATACTCCCGCCATGCCCGGATGATGGAGAATTTATTTTTCAGCATCATGCCTACCACATCATCGGGAATGGCATGCGGGTCATTGCGGACAGCTTCGATTTCCGCATCGCTCAGAATATCTTTACGATCTTCAATGCCTTTTGTTCCCGTCAGCTTCAGATATTCTTTGTAGGGAATGACTACGGCAACGGGGATACCGTTATGTGTGACAACCTGATGGTTAGTATGTGCGTTCATCTCTTTTCCGTACCTCCATCACTCGAAAAACTGTAATGTGTCCATTCGGTAAAACCAGAAACAATACACGATAGCGGCCTACTCTCAAGCGGTAATCGTTGCGGTTCGTAAGAGCCTTGACGCCACGTGAACGAGGCCACTCGGCAAGCATGGTATGCAGCGATGCGCGTATGGTTGCCTGCGTATTTTCCGGCAGCTTAAAAAGCTGTTTAATCGCTGTCTTCGTCCATTCGAGCTTATTCATATCTTATAATAGCTTTAAATATCTTTTTCGTCAAAGAGGCGTATTGGCTTGGCGTTGCCGGCGTCGACGATTATGGGCGGTTTTTTTCGCGCTAAAAACAGCGGCGCCGCGGATAAAAAAATCCGCGACGCCGTTGACTCATGCTTGTATACGACCGCTGTTAAATCACGCTCCGGTTGTTACTTGCTACGAAGATACCTTCCCGCGATGGAACAGCCGGGCTGCTAAAAGCGCGTCGGCGCGTGTTAAGAAGGGTCGGGAAGAAAAACCCACTTGTACTCACTGCCTGGCGCTCCTGTTTCAAAATAGGTAATAGGGGCTACGGTTTTCGCAGTTATCATATTCCAGCCGGGTCGCGCGGATATATTAAACACAGTGTTAGGATCGGGGGTGCCGGTTACCGTAAGCGGGTTTACGCCGCCAACATAAAGATACATTAGCCTGTCAGGTTTTGTACCTATAGGAAACGATGGGGAGTTTATATACGATAGAAACGTTTCTTTGAGAGGGGTAGGAGGGGTTGCCCAAATAAACCCATAGTAGTCGATAGTAGCCCCCGAAAAAGTATCGAGAAAAACTATCGGTGTGCCACTGCCTCCGTGCAGATCTAAGCCGAAAGGAAATACGGTTCCCGCATTGCGAAAAGCGGTTGGGAATGGCTTTCCAATATTGATATTTACTTTGCCGTTTTCTATTTCAACGAATGAGCTGTCTATCTCATCGCTGATGGTAACAGGTCCATATGGTTCTGTTGGATTAAAATATTTGCCAAAACTAAAGGTTAAAGTTGACGGGCACTTGTCAACGGTATACGCCGGAGCCGGAGAAATACAGTAAGCCTGCATGTCGGATACGCTGATAGTGTCGCCGCCTACATGGATCGGGTTGCTGCTATCGCCGCCGCCACCTCCGCCGCAGGCAACCAGCCCGAAGCTCAACGCCAGCGTCAGCGTCAGAGTTAAACCGATAATCCATATTAAATAGCGATTTCCTTCCTTTTTTTTGTTCATCATGTCGCCCTCCTGGCGGAGTAAATATCCGTAATGGATAACCGCCCGTCAAATCTTTCCGGTTTAAAATCTTGTTTGAACGGCATTTTCACGCTTTGCGTGAAGCGTTTTCAGTATCACAGGCAAGAGAGAGCGTTGTCAATAACCGGCGTTGCCGCCGCCTGCCGCCATGAATGGCGGGAAAGCGCCCGAACGGAAGAGAGTTTTCAAGCGAAAGAAGCCTCTTCCTCATGTTCGCGCGTACGCTGTGATGGTTGTGGTTTTCGCGCGGTTGAATGAATTCAAGGGTATTTGTGAGGTTTATCGCGTTATCCTGAAAAACTAATGCGCTTTTACGCGTTCGAGAGGGGTAGATGACGCTTCGCGTGCTGCCGTTGGGCGGTCTTGGTGAGGTAGGCATGAATTCCATGCTGTTTGACAGCGGAGAGACTGCGTTTCTGCTGGATGCCGGGCTTATGTTTCCTGATGACACGATGCTTGGCATCGACTACGTGGTGCCGGATTTTTCTCTTCTTCATGAAGCCGCCCCGCATCTGTGCGCTCTTCTTCTGACGCACGGCCATGAGGATCACATAGGAGGAGTCCCGTTTCTGCTGAAGGAGTTTGATGTGCCTGTGTACGGGACGCCGCTGACGCTTGGGTTGCTGCGTCACCGGCTTTCGGAGCACGGGCTGGAGCGCGCGCGGCTTATGCCTATAGCGCGGAAGGCGCGGTTTCGCGTCGGAGATTTTGATATCGAGGCGTTTCCGGTGTGCCACAGCATTCCCGACGCGGTCGGCTATATATTGCGATGCGGCGAAGGAACCTTCGTTCATACGGGAGATTTCAAGATCGACGCGTCTCCGCTCGACGGCGTTCCGACCGGCATTGAGAGGCTTAAAGAGGTATCCGAAAAAGAAGGCGTCATCGCGCTGTTCTCCGACTCCACCAATATCGAGCAGGATGGACACAGCCTGCCGGAGAAATTCGTGGGGGAAGCGCTCTCGGAGGTTTTCGCGGAAGCGCGCGGCCGGGTTATCGTGGCGATGTTTTCCTCGAATCTCCATCGGGTGCGGGAGGCGCTCAAAGCGGCGGCCCGGTGCGGCCGGCGCGTTGCCCTCAGCGGAAAAAGCATGATTCGCAACGTAGAGACGGCGATTGACCTTGGCTACCTGGTTCTTCCGCAGCCGAATATCCTGGCGCCGATAGAGGACGCGGCCCTGCTACCGGACCGGAGGGTGGTCGTGGTAACAACGGGAACGCAGGGAGAGTCGCGGTCGGCCCTGAGCCTGATGGCGTTGGGTGAGCACAAATACATAAAGGTTCGGCCCGGAGACACGGTGGTTCTTTCTTCCAAATTCATTCCGGGCAACGAGCGCGCTATAGCCGGCATGATCAACCGGCTTTTCCTCGCGGGGGCGGATGTGCTCTATGAGAAAATATCAGAGATCCATGTATCCGGACACGGAAGCCGTGAAGAGTTGGAGGAGATGATAGAGGCGGTCAGGCCGGAAAACTTTATTCCCGTGCATGGAGAGCCTCGGTTGCTGGTGCGGCACCGGAATCTTGCCCGCAAGCTCGGAGTTCCCGGCACGGAGATGGCGCTAAACGGCGATGTCTTGCTGTTCAAGGATGGAATGGTGGAGCGCGCGGACCGGATGGAGGTCGGGCGTTTCTTTGTGGACGGCAAAGGAGTAGGGGATGTCGAAGGCGTGGTACTAAAGGATCGGTATAACCTTTCCCAGGTTGGTTTGGTGATGGTTGCCTTGGTTCTTTCCCCGGCTACCGGCGAAGTGTTGTACGGGCCCGATATAATTGCGCGCGGCGTTCTCATGGAAAACGGTGAAGAAGAACTGCTGGATGGAGCAAAAAGCGAAGTGCTTAAGGTTCTCGATGAATTACACGCCGAGGCGCGGACCGATTTCGACGAGATGCGGGCCGACATCCGGCGCGTACTGCGCAGGTATTTCAATAAACGGCTGGAACGAAAGCCCATGATCGTTCCGGTCCTGATGGAGCTATAAGACGTTGGCCGACATGACAAGGTTCAAGCGTGACAGCATGGCGATCCTGTTCCTGACGGTGGGGCTGTATCTTTCGCTTTCGCTTGTTTCCTTTCATCAGCACGATCCGTCTCTCTCATCGGCGTCCATACCGGAGACTCCGGCGCTTAACTGGGGCGGAAAAGTGGGGGCGGTGCTTGCCGATCTGCTGATACAGGTGTTCGGGATAGGAGCGATTGCGTTTCCATTCCTCTGCATTATGCTTGCGGTCTGGAGTTTTCGCGGCGGCGATATGCTCGATCACCGGAAACGCGCGGCGGGGGGGCTTTTGGCCGTTTGCTCCGTTTTGGGGATTCTGAGTTTCTTCGCCGGACATGTGTCGGTCTTCGGGCAGAACATTTACCTTCCCGGAGTTGTCGGGGAATTGCTTGGGAAGCAGCTTTTAGGGAGGCTTCTGAGTACCGCCGGAGGACTGCTGCTGCTCTTCGCCACATTGCTGTTATCGCTGATGCTGATGACCGGGGCGCCTCTGAGCGGGCTGCCGGGATTTTGGCGCAGGGAAGAGAAACATTCGGATAAAGTGCGGGCGATGGTGAAGGAAAAGCTCGTGCCGAAGGAACCGTGGGAGATAGAGGAAGAGTCGCTGCTGCGCAAGGAAGCGGCTATGGAGGCCGCGAGGCCAAAGGTTATTCCGCCGCGTCCGGCTGACGAAGAGGCTTCCGTTCGCCGCGCCGCCGGAGAAGCCTTTGTTCTCCCGCTGCTTGATCTGCTGGAGCCGTCGAAAGAACAGGAAGGAAAGCCCGACGACTCGACGCTGCGGGAAAACGCTCGCGCGCTGCTGTCGAAGCTGACCGAGCATGGCATCGACGGTTCTATAACGGAGATCCAGGCCGGCCCGCTGGTCACAATGTACGAGTTCAAACCGGCGCCCGGAGTCAAGGCGAACCGTGTATCCTCGATGGCCGGCGATCTCGCGCTGGCGATGCGGTGCGAATCGGTGCGCGTTGTCCCCAACATTCCCGGAAAAGGGGTTATGGGCTTTGAGATTCCCAACGCCCACAGATCATCCATAGTCTTGCGGGAAATGCTCGGAAGCGCGGCCTACGTATCGGCGCCTTTTACCCTGGCGCTTGCGTTGGGGAAAGACATATTCGGCGATCCGGTTGTAAGGGATCTTGCGAAGATGCCTCACTTGCTGATTGCGGGCGCGACAGGTTCGGGCAAGAGCGTGGCGTTGCACACCATGATCTTGTCGATCCTGTTCCGGGCTACTCCGGAGGATGTCCGGCTGATCCTGGTTGACCCGAAAATGCTTGAGCTTTCGCTGTATGAAGATATACCGCATTTGTATCATCCCGTCGTCACTCAGCCGCGCGAAGCGGCGCTTGTGCTCAAGTGGGCGGTGGGAGAGATGCGGGGCCGGTACCAGTTGATGATGGAAAACGGTGTTCGCAATATCGACGCTTTTAACCAGTTGGCCGGGAAGCGGCAGCGGACGGAAGGATGGGTGAAGGGGCAAGGCGAAGGGGAAGACATAGCCAGGCTTCCGTACATTGTCATAATCATAGACGAACTGGCGGATCTGATGATGACCACCGCCTCAAAGAGAGAGGTGGAGGATTCCATCACCCAGCTTACACAGATGGCGCGCGCGGCCGGGATACATCTGATTTTCGCGACCCAACGCCCTTCCGTCGATGTGCTCACCGGGATCATCAAGGCCAATTTCCCGTCGCGGGTCTCCTTCAAAGTGACCTCCCAGATAGATTCCCGGACCATCCTGGATCAGGGCGGAGCGGAGACCCTTCTTGGGTTTGGCGACATGTTGTTCCTGCAGCCTGGCGTGACGGGGATAATGAGGGTGCACGGTCCGTATGTGAGCGAAGAAGAAATTTATCGTGTAGTGGGCCATTTGAAGGCGCAGGGCGCGCCGATATTCGATTCGGCGATCACCACGCCGTCTTTTATGGAAGAGCCGGATTCGTTCAGGGACGAGATGTTTGACGCGGCTGTGGAGGAAGTTTGCCGTTCTGGGCGCGCGTCGGTCTCCTTCCTTCAGCGACGTCTGAAGATAGGGTTCAATAGGGCGGCGCGGATTATCGAGGAGATGGAACGGCAAGGGATTATCGGCCCCGCCGAGGGAGGAAAGCAGCGCGAGGTCTTCATGCTTCGCAGGGAGGAATAAGCGGGATGCGGCACGGTATTCGGGTTTTCCTGTTGCTGTCGGCGCTTTTGTCCGCGGCGGCGGTAGTTGTTCTTTCGCTTCCGATCGCAATCGCGGGAGAAAATCCGCCGGACGGGGACGCCATTTTGCGAAAGATCGGCAAGCGGTACGCGGCGGTCGGCACTCTGTCGGCGCGGTTTCGTCAGGATGTTCCATTGCAAAACCTGGGGATTGTGCGTAAGGCATCCGGAAAGGTTTATTTAGGCCGGCCCATGAAGATGCGGTGGGATTACGACGCGCCGGAAAACCAGTTGTTTCTGGCTGACGGCGAATATTTTTATTTTCGTCCCGCGGGTTCTTTCGAAGTAATCCGAAGAAAGATTGACGAGAAGAGTATCGGCGGCAGGATTCCCTTGCTGCTTTTGTTTGGAAAAGGCGACATTTCTTCCATGTTTAATGTGAGAGAAACGATTTCCGCTAAAGACGGATCAGGCGTCATACTGCGGCTTGTTCCCAAAGATGACGGCGCTCCGGAAATCCGCATGATAGACCTGCTGGTGGACAAGCGGGACAATTTGATCAAAGAGGTGCATCTTTACGATAGGCTCGGCGGAGAGAATCACCTGTATCTGTCAGACATCCAGTTCGACAGTGTGCTTCCTTCCGATATTTTTCGGTTCAAAAACCCTTCGGGAACTCCCGTGGTGGATGGGTGAGCAGGCAAAGAAAAAAGAAAGCGGGGACGGTGCGTATCCATACGCTCGGGTGCGGCAAAAACGCGGTTGATTCCGAGGTTATGGCGGGGCTGCTTGCTGAAAACGGGTTTAACCTTGTTTCCAGCGGGCGGGCGGATGTCGCGGTGCTCAATACGTGCGGATTTGTGACGGCTGCCAAGGAGGAGTCTATCGAGGGGGTTTTGGCGCTGGCGGGAGAGAAGCGGCGCGGACGGATTCGCCGGCTGGTTATGACCGGCTGCCTTGCCCGCAGGTACCAGGAAGAGCTTCCCGGCCTGCTTCCCGAAGTTGATTTGTTCATTGGTCCGGGGGATATTCCGTCTCTGCCCGGCCTGCTGTCCGGTATGCTTGCCGAAGAGGAGGGGCCGCGCTCCCTTGTTTCGCGCCGCGTGGTGGGAGAAGGCGCTCTTCCGGATAATGCTTATAGTCACCGCTTGCCCGATGCCGCGTCCGGTTCCGTTTTCCTGAAGATTCTCGAAGGGTGCGATAACCGATGCTCCTATTGCGCGATTCCCATGATCCGCGGCCCGCTGCGAAGCCGCGGCCGTGATTCGCTTCTGGCGGAAGCGCGCAAACTTGTCCGCAAAGGGGCAAAGGAGATAAACCTGATAGGCCAGGATCTGACCGCTTACGGGGTCGACCGGGCGGAGAAAGGAGCGCTTCCTTCTCTGGTCCGGAGTCTTTGCGCGATACGCGGCGTCAGGTGGGTCCGTCTCCTTTACCTTTATCCCGGTCGCGTTGACAATACGATCATTGATCTGCTGCGTTCCGAAGAGAAGGTGTGCCCATATCTGGATATCCCGGTCCAGCATATCGACTCCGCTATACTGGCTTCTATGGGGCGAAAGTACGGCCCTTCCGACATCTATCGGATTCTGGATCGCCTGCGCGCGTCGCTCCCCGGTATTTTTCTGCGGACATCGCTCATAGCGGGATTTCCTGGGGAAACGCCGAAAGCGTTTGACCGGCTGCTTCGGTTTGTCCAGGAGACGAAATGGGATTATCTTGGGGTGTTTCCGTACTCCAGAGAGGAGGGGACTCCGGCGGGCACAATGCCAAAGCAAGTCTTGAAAGGGACGGCGGAAAGGCGGGCGCAAATGATCCGTGACGCGCAGGCCGACATCCTTGCCGCGCGCAACGCGTCCATGAAGGGAGAGACGGTGCAAGTCCTGGTGGAAAAAGCGTTTTCAGGCGGTGG
This sequence comes from Syntrophorhabdaceae bacterium, assembly GCA_009783195.1. Lineage (GTDB taxonomy): Bacteria > Desulfobacterota > Deferrimicrobia > Deferrimicrobiales > Deferrimicrobiaceae > UBA2219. The sequence goes on from WRHP01000001.1 coordinate 27,508, forward strand.
GGCGCAAGGACGTCACCGCGGCCAGGCTCCGGAGGTTGACGGCTATGTCAGGCTTGCCGGATTCGCGGGAAAGCCCGGAGTCATTTGCCGGGCGCGGGTGACCGAAGCAAGAGAATGTGATTTGCGGGCGGAAATTTTATGACTCAAATTAAGAATTCATTTGATACCCTACTGCAAAAAAGTATACTGTTGCGTTTAATTCTCATTTGAAGGGCGGAAACCGGTGAAACCAATCAAAGAGATGCTTCTCAAAATGCGGTCGGATCTGGCCCAAGAGATCTCGCGGCGCTCGAAAGTGACGACGGAACCGGGAATGCAGGACATAGGCGACATTCTCGATCTGGTTTCCGAGGAAAGGACAAGAGAGCTCGATATCCTCCTTACGGACCGGGAGAAGAGAAAGCTGCTGCAGATCGACGACGCGCTTGACAAGATAGAGGACAATACTTACGGCCAGTGCGAGGAATGCGGCACAAAAATTCCGCGCGCGCGGCTTAAGGTGCTTCCTTTCGCAAAATATTGTGTGGAATGCCAGGAAAAAAACGAGCGTGAGGAGAAATATACCAGGGAAGAGCCTGATGAAGGGATCAGGAAGGTTCAGATGGCGGAAGCGGAGGAGTAGCGGGGACCGGATCAGGGGAAGGATTGTCTGTCTGCATAAGCTTGTTCGCCGCTGCGTCTCTCAGTAGCCGACGCAGATTTTTCACCGCTACAGAATGTTGTTCGAATGTTTCTGAAAACGTATGCGTGCCGTCGTTGTTTGATACGAAGTATAAGTAGTCCGTATTGGCGGGATTCAGCGCTGCCTTGAGCGATGCCAATCCCGGGTTTGAGATCGGCCCCGGCGGCAGTCCGGCGTTCATGTAAGTGTTATACGGTCCCGGCGTCCGCAGGTCATCCCTGGTTATCGTCCCATTGAAGCGTTTTACTTCATAGATCACCGTCGGGTCCATCTGCAGCGGCATTCCCAGTTTCAGCCGGTTTCGAATGACTGCCGAAATCAAAGGTTTTTCATGCGGAATCCCGGTCTCTTTTTCTATGATCGAGGCGATTGTCACTACCTCGTGTACCGAAAGCCCCGCCTTGCCCGCTTTCCGCTCCATTTCCGGAGTAAACCGGGTTTTGAACGGCTGGACCATGACCTCAAGGATATGGACAGGTTTCATGTTTTTGACCAGGTTATATGTGTCGGGAACGAGGTACCCTTCCGCGCTATCCGCATCGATTCCAAGCTTTGCAAGCGTGCCCGCGGACATGGCCGCTTCGAGGAACGCGTCCGGTTTTGTCAGCGAGTATGCCTCCAGAAGCGACGCCACGTCGTACAGGTTTGATCCTGGGCGCACAACCACAGGGTATTTCACCACATCGCCGGCGATCAGCTTTTTCCATGCGGTGTAAGCGGACGGAGGGTTCGGGAATGTGTATTCGCCGTATTGCAACTGGCGGGTTGTCCTCGTAAGTATGGTAATCCCCCGGAAGGCAACCGGGTGCGGAAGTATGTTTTCCGCCGAGAGGATGTACGCGATTTCCTGCATAGGGCTCCCTTTGGGGATGGATACCGTCGTTATTTTCCAGTCCCTGGAAGAGTGCGAGTCAAACAGCAGGAAGGTAAAAAGCAGAGTCCCGGATATGACAAATAGCGCGGCAATGCGCAGGACGCGCGGTGAGTGATGTTTTTTCTTGGAAAGCGGGATCATTTTCGGTTTCGCAGGTCCAGGGCGCTTTGCAGGAGAAACATCGCCGCAAGGCTGTCCCGCAGCTCCTTCCGCCGTTCTCTTCTCAGGTTGGACTCGACGAGGTGGCGTTCCGCCTGCGCGGTGGTCAGGCGCTCGTCCCACATAGTCACCGGCAGACTGAGGATTTCTTCGATCCGCGCGCCAAATTCTCTTGCTCGAACGGCGGCCGGACCTTCGTCACCGTTCATCAACAACGGAAGCCCCAAAACGACTGAGGTGATCTCCAGCTCGGCCGCCAGGCGACCAAGTTCCTCGATGTCCTTTTTGTCTCCGGATCTTACGATCGGAGGCAGAGGCTGCGCCGTGAATCCGAGGGAATCCGAGACGGCTACGCCGATGCGCCTGCTTCCGTAATCGAGACCGACAACCTTTCCTTTTGGAAACCCGTTATTCATTAGTTCGAGTCTACTTGTCTTATGACTTTATCGTCAACCGATCGGATTGACGAAACATTCCAGCTTCGATATGACTATATAGCCTATAGTCATGCGGCTGGATTCACGGCGGCCCCGTCCACGGACACCAGGGAACCTGGGAGGAATCGTCATGATCAAATCGATAGAAGAGGCGTTGAACGCAATGGTTTCCGATTCATCGCAGAATGTGCGCGAGACGGCGATGGCATCGATGGATCGGTTCCGGGCAAAGCGTTCGATTGACCGGTTCCGGACGATTCTGAAGAAGGGGACTGTACAAGACAGGGTTCACGTAGTCCATGTTGCCGGAGAGATAGCGGGGGGCGAAGGAATCTCGCTTCTTCTCGAAGCTCTTTACGATAAGGATGAGGTGGTCCGTGGGGCCGCGGTCAGGAAGTTGCTGCCTTTCCCTACTCCGGCAGTTCTTAAGGCTTTGTGGGAGATGCTCTTGAGAGAGAAAGGGGTTGTGCTGGGGAACGTTATCGAGGTGTTGGGCGCCTCGGGAAGGAAGGAGTTGAGTCCGCACCTGGAAAGATATTTTACCCATCCCGAAGCGGAGGTGCGCGCCAAAGCGATTATTGCGGTTTCGCGTCTGACTGACGGTGACGGATGGGAAAAGATCCTGGCTCTGCGTGGAGACAAAGACGAAGTTATCCGCAACGCGGTCGCGGAGGGGCTGGGGCACTGGACATCATCCCGGCCTTGAAAAAGGGCCGGCTTTTAGCTGGAAGTACTCTCCAGAACGTTTTCAAACGGGATTGGCGGCAAGAGCATGGGATTCACTGTTCCAAGCGTAGTGCGGCGCGGCTTTCCCGTGGTTGGGTCCACCTCCGATAAGTCCACGGCTTCTGGTTTTGGCAGCGGATTTCCCGCCCGGTCGTAGAGAATCGCTATCTCCAGATTTCCCTTTCCTCCCTCCGGCACCTTTGTGACTATGCCGACTTCCATAGTGTTCAGGCGCAGCAGTGTGCCGATGGGATAGATTCCAAGCGAGCGCTCCAGTAGTGTGACAAGGTCGGGATCAAGCGATTTTCCCGACAGTTTTCGCATGATTTCTATTGCGTTTTGCGGTGTTCGCGCTTTCTGGTAGGAGCGTGTGCTGGTAAGGGCGTCGTAGCAGTCGGCCACCGCGATAACCTGGGAATATGGGTGCGGCGGGGCGCCTGGATCGGGAGTTGGGTATCCCGCCCGGTCGAACCGCATGTGGTGCTCTCTTACAAGGCTGCATGTTTCAGGCTGAATGTTCGTCATTTTTTCCAGGATGACGAAGCCTGCTTCCGGGTGTTTCTTGATTTCCTCGTACTCGCTTATCGTCAGCGTGCCGGGTTTCTGGATCAGGTCCAGCGCAAGTTGTGTTTTTCCGATGTCGTGGAGCAGCCCCGCAACGCCAACGTTGATACGGCTTTGCTCGGGCAGCCCCAGGTTTTCCGTGACGGCCAGAGCCAGGACGGAAACATTCACGGAATGGTTGTACGTATATTCGTCGAAATTCTTGATCAAAGTGAGGGCAAGCATCGCGTCCCGGTTACGCAGGAGCATTCCGTTGATTTCACGGACTGCGCTTTCGCAGCTTGCGCCGTCAGGTATCTGCCCGTTGCGGACATCATTTAACGCCTTAGCCACCACACTGATTGCGTTGTTGTAGACCTTTTGGGCGTTGGCGAAGTCGTCAGTATCTTCGCGCTCGGTAACGTAGATGTGTTTTATCCCCGCCACGGAAAGCCGTTCCTTGATAGCTTCTGTGCTCAGCCCCTGCTCCTTGGTTTCGTGCAGGAAAAGCATGAAACGCTCGAGGTCTTCGGTTGTCATTTCTTTTTCGAAGACGAGGGCGGGCACGCCAATGCTGCCAAGGCGCGCAAGGAAAAGTTCCAGAGAGGACGTCAGGTGGAAGATAGGGACTCCTTCCAGCACAAGCGTGTCGTCCACTACTGTCAGTACCAGCTCCGCGCGGTTGGCAAACAGCGGCGCAAGTTCCGCGACGCATTTCCAGATAGGGCTCTTTACGAGCGGATGAGACGGCGGGTAGAGGCCGCGGTTTTTCAGAGAGGCTCCAAGGAGCCGGACGATTCCGGCAATCGTCGTTTCCATCTGTCGTCGATCCAAAGCTATATCTCCCTATTCCGTCGTCTTAAGCTTCAGGATACGTTTTGCCTCGCGTTTTAATGCTTCGTCATTTCCTTGTAGAATGCCATGAAGCGCGTCGGCGGCGCTACTTCCCTTTATAGAGAACAGGCTTCTCAGTGTGTGAGTTTTCATCGCCCGGAACTTTTTCGTATTAAGGAAAGTGTTAAGCGCAAGGATTTGCTCCAGAGCTACGGCGGCTTCCTCGGTGCCGATCGCCCGGAGAGAGTCGATTGCCTCGTGCGCCAGCCGGTAATTCAAGAACAGGAATTTCCTTGATGTGGCGCGCCGGAAAAGAGTTTCGATCGCCTCGAACTCTTTCTTGGACGCAAGAGCCGTGGTTGCCGTGAGAGCCACCGATTCTTCAGGGTAGAAACATAGCTCGCAAAGGGTTGCTGTGGCGGAAGGAAGGTTGATCCTTGAGAGCGCTTTTATCGCCTCTTTTTTTACCCGAAGGTCGGGGTTTGAAAGCGTCGACATGATTTGGGGGGCGAGGTCGGGCATGCCGAGACTCCCCAGGATCATCACCATGTTCCGGATCATGTACCATCGGGAATCGTTCAGGTTTGCCAGGACAGCGGGAACCGCGGCCCGCCCAATGCGGACGACGATGGAGACGATTGTCTTGCGAATCAGGATATCTTTTTCTTCTGCCAGCGCTTGCAGGAGCGGGTTGGCCGCTTTTTCTCCAAGCGCTGCCAGTATAGTCTCGGTTTCTTGCCGCCCGCGGATGCCTCCTTTTTTAAGATGAGTGATGTAATGATCTATCAGCTCGTCGCTTGCAAGCTCGCGGATTCCCATGTTGGCTTGTTCCGCGATCTCTATGTTGTTTTCGGGCGGCGATTCTATGTGTCGGATAAATATGGATATGGCACGGGTGGAGTACTCGATTTTATGTGCCGGCGGCTCTAACAGCATGAAGCGGAGAAATGCGTCTATGTGGATACGGTATTTGGCCGGATCTGTTTCCTTTTCGATATGGGAGAGCAGGAGGTCCGCGGTCGGGGCTTCCTCTTTTTCTTCCTGCGCATCCGCTTGAAGCTCGAGTTCAAGAGATTTGTTGAAGAACTGGTCTTCCAATTCTTCTTCAGGCTCAACTTCTTCCAGTTCCTCTTCTTCTTTCAAAACGTCGGAGAACTTGTCATATTCAACCCGGTTTATGCAGATGCGGGAAACTTTTTCTCTTCGCAGAATTTTTTCGAGTCCCCCGTCGTCAAGTACTTGCTCCACATCCCTGGAAATGGTTTTCAAAAACGATACAATCTCGTCCGGCATCATGCTTGGGAGGAAAATTACCCTGGCCGCTCTTCGGATGTACAACTCACGGTTCAGGTCAACGAGGGATTTGTGGCTTCCGCTTCCAGGCAAAGGGTTATTGTTGTACAGCAGATGGTTTTTTGTGACAGAGATCTCCAGGCCTTGCTCTGGTAGAGGGATGTCTTCAAACAGCAAGGATATTTTGGTGATCGCCTGAATTAGTATTGGGTGGTTCGGAGGGTAAAAACTGACAATTTTCATCCCCTTCGCCAGTTCAATTATGGCGTGGGAGATGCGTCCAAGGTACAGTTCGTCAGAAACGCCTACGGAACTGCTCATTACGATATTGGAAAATATGGATTTATTAGCATAGAGTTACAATATCCGATATGGGAACCGGGCAAGTCAATCGTTTTCAGGAAAACCGGCGCTTGCAATGGTGGTTATGCGCCGTGGCGTCAGGATTTGGAGTCGGACGCGTTCCGTTTGCGCCGGGAACGGCCGGAACGCTGCTTTGCCTGCCGATCTGGTATTGGACCGGCGGGAAAGGAGCGGCGCATTTTTTTGCGCTGGCCCTGGTGCTTCTGATTTCCGTACCCGCTATAAAGGAAGCGGTGAAACGCGCCGGGCAAAGCGATCCCGGCACGGTTGTTATCGACGAAATAGCCGGAATGCTGGTGGCGGCGACCTGTATCCCCTGGAACTGGAAGAATGTTCTGGCGGTGTTTCTGTTGTTTCGGTTTTTCGACATGTGCAAATTTGGTCCGATGGCGTGGCTGGATTCGAAAAAAGAACCGTTTTATGTGCTTGCGGATGATGTGGCGGCGGGAATTTGCGCGGGGCTGGTCTGGCGGGGGGTAATGTGGCTTACGGGATGAAAAACGCGGCTGTACTGCTTGGGCGGCTCCTACGGTCGTCCGGAAAGACGCTTGCCGTTGCCGAATCGTGCACCGGGGGGCTTTTGGCCGGCGCGATAACAGATGTTCCCGGAAGTTCGGAGTATTTTCTGGGCGGCGTAACGGCCTATCACAATACCGCTAAAACCCGGCTCCTTGGCGTTCCATCCAGCCTGATAGAATCGCGCGGCGCGGTGAGCGCGGAAGTTGTCGAGGCAATGGCAAAAGGCGCGTTGAAGCGTTTTTCGGCGGATGTTTCTATTGCTGTCACCGGTATAGCCGGACCGGGTGGAGGAAGCCGGGAAAAACCGGCTGGAACGGTATGGGTGGCTGTCGCGGTTCGGGGTGAAGGGGTCCGGTACTCGCACCGGTTCCGTTTTCGCGGAGACCGTATAAAGGTTCGCCGGGAGACGGTACGGTCGTCTCTTGCGGCGGTGTCGGAGATTTTGTCCGGGAAAATAGAGAGGCGGCGGTGAGGTGCTTCATCGGGATCGGCCTGCCGGATACCGTCCGGACGTGTCTTGTGGAAGCGGTGCGGGAGTTTTGCCGGGAGAGGGTTCCGGTTTCCTGGACAGTTCCGGAAAATCTGCACATGACGCTGAAATTTCTTGGAGAAACCAACAAAAAACGTGTTTTTGATGTAGAGAAGGGGCTTGCGGAGGCTGCCGCCGGTTTCACGGCGTTTTCCTTGAAAGCTGCCGGAGGGGGGATGTTCCCCGGTCCGCGTGATCCGAGGATACTTTGGGCAGGGTTTGGCGAACCGCTTGAATTGGTTGAAGCATTGCAACAAACTATAAGTAACACCATGATGTTGGTGGGATTTCCGGCGGAAGGCCGCCTGTTTCACCCTCATGTAACCATCGGCAGGGTTAAGGGAACGCTTCCTTCCGGTTGGGGAGATCGGTTTCTTGGGCATTTCACCGGGCGCGCTTTTGGCATTGTGCCGGTATCATCTATCATTCTGTACGAAAGCCGCCTCTCCAGGGGAGGGGCGATCTATTCAGTGATCCGTGAATTCCCTCTCGTGGGCGCTTTGCGGAACGTAGAAAGCAAAAAGGAGACTACTTCATGAACCAGGACGCGAATCGCCGCAAGGCGCTGGATATGGCTGTTGCCGCCATAGAGAAGAGTTACGGCAAAGGCGCCATTATGAGGCTGGGCGCCGATGTGCCCGCCAAAGACATCCCTGTCATACCTACGGGCGCCATTTCCCTGGATGTGGCTCTTGGCATCGGCGGAATCCCCAGAGGAAGGGTTACGGAGATTTTCGGACCGGAGGCTTCCGGGAAAACCACACTGGCATTGCACATTATCGCCGAGGCGCAAAAGCAGGGCGGCGTGGCCGGTTTTATCGACGCGGAGCACGCTCTGGATCTGTCCTACGCGAGAAAACTTGGAATTTCCACGGAGGATCTCCTCATATCCCAACCGGACACGGGAGAACAGGCTCTTGAGATCACGGATCTTCTTGTCCGCAGCGGCGCGCTCGACGTTGTTGTTGTTGATTCTGTGGCGGCGCTGGTCCCAAAAGCGGAGATAGACGGGGAGATGGGAGACGCCCACATGGGGCTTCAGGCGCGTCTGATGTCTCAGGCGCTGCGCAAGCTTACCGGGACGATCAGCAAGTCGATGACATCCGTCATCTTTATCAACCAGATCCGCCAGAAGATCGGAGTCATGTTCGGGAATCCCGAGACAACCACTGGCGGAAACGCCTTGAAGTTTTATGCTTCGATGCGCCTGGACATACGCCGGATCTCCCAGATCAAGCGGGATGACGAAGTCGTCGGCGGCCGTACCCGCGTCAAGGTTGTTAAAAACAAGCTTGCTCCTCCGTTTCGTGAGGCGGAGTTTGACATTCTTTACGGCGAAGGTATCTCCCGCGAAGGGGATATCCTTGACTTGGGTTCGGAACTGGACGTTTTGGAAAAAAGTGGCGCATGGTACTCTGTCGGCGGGGAGAGAATAGGACAGGGACGCGAAAACGCCCGGGCATTCCTTAAGGAGCATCCGGATATGGCCAAGGGTCTCGTAGATAAAATTTTGGCCAAATGCGGTATCAGCGAAACTCCGAAATCACCGGCAGAAGGAGAATAACAATTTGGAACTCAACGAGATTCTCCGTTTAGCGTCAAAACACGGAGCTTCGGATGTGCATCTCAAGGCGGGGCTTCCGGCCGTCTTTCGGATAAACGGAAAGCTCGTTCCGATGAAGTCTCCAACGCCGCTCAAACACGAAGATCTAAAGGCAATGAGCGAGATGATCTTGAGCGAAGACCAGAAGGCCCGGCTCGAAAAGCAGTACGAGATCGACTGCGCTTATGGTGTCGCCGGGCTTGGCCGGTTCCGCGTCAATATATTCCAGCAGCGTGGGACAATGGGCATAGTTTTGCGGTTGGTCCCGTTTGGCGTTAAGACCTTCGAGGAGCTTTATCTGCCGAAGGTTATGGAGAAGATAGCCGCCGAAGAGCGCGGGCTTATCTTGTGCACGGGGACCACCGGATCCGGAAAGTCGACCACTCTGGCTTCAATCGTTCAGCACATAAACACGAACCGCAGTTGTCATATCATGACAATTGAAGACCCTATCGAATTTCTCCTGCGCGACTACAAGAGCATCATCAACCAGCGGGAACTGGGAGTCGATACGGCGTCTTTTGCCAACGCGCTCAAGAGCGCCCTGCGTCAAGATCCCGATGTCATCCTCGTCGGAGAAATGCGCGATCTTGAGACTATAGAGACCGCGCTTACGGCGGCGGAGACCGGGCACATGGTTTTGTCTACGCTGCACACGCTGGACGCGGCCGAGACTATCAACCGTATTGTCGCCTCCTTCCCTCCGTTCCAGCAGAAGCAGATCCGGGTGCAGCTTGCCGCGGTCTTGAAAGCTGTCATTTCCCAGCGGCTGGTTCCGCGTCAGGACGGCACGGGGCGCGTGCCCGCGGTCGAGATAATGCTCAATACCGCCCGCGTCCGGGAATATATTGAAGATAAAGACAAGACTCGCAAGATACGGGAAGCGATCCAGCAAGGGTTTGTGTCGTATGGCATGCAGACGTTCGATCAGTCGCTGATGGGGCTGCTAAAGGAAGAACTCATAACCCTTGACGAAGCCCTCCGGCAGGCAAGCAATCCCGACGACTTCATGTTGCGCATCCGTGGCGTGTCCGCGACATCTGACCTTACCTGGGATGATTTTGACAAGGGCGACGGCGGCGAGAAGAAAGACAATTAAAAAGAACACGGCGTCAGCCCATGAAAACCCTATCGAGCTTGTCTTTGGCATGCTTGCCCGTCGTCCTTTAAGCGAAGGAGAGGTAAAGGTCCGGCTGTTGCGGAAAAGCATTCCAGAGTCCGCCATCCCGCCGGTTCTTGCGCGGTTGCGCGATCTTGGGCTGCTCGACGATTCGGCTTTGTGCCGGCAGCTTGCCCGTTCCTACCGGGAGACACGGATTTACGGTCCGGCGAAGATCGCGTGGAAGCTGGCTTCACGAGGCTTTCCCCGGTCTCTTGTTGAAGAGGCGATGCGGGATGAATGCGCGGAAGAAGATGTCGCTGCCGCAGCCGTCTTGGCGCTGCGGAAAAAATACCGGGGCGGGATTCCTCCGGGGCGTGAAGGCGCGTCGAAAGCGTACCGGTTTCTGGCCGGTCGGGGGTTTCCTCCAGAGATTTGCCGGCGGGCTATCGGCAGGCGAAGGACCGAGACGGAAGGAGACGAATAGATGTTCAGGACTGGCGCGGAGCTTCGCTCCGCTTTTATTGCGTATTTCGAACGGAACGGACACAAGGCGCTGCCAAGCGCCTCGCTGGTTCCGTTAAGCGACCCTACCCTGCTTTTTACAAACGCGGGAATGGTTCAGTTCAAAGAGGTCTTTCTTGATCTGGACGCCACTCAATGGAAGCGGGCGGTGACGTCCCAAAGGTGCCTGCGGGTTAGCGGCAAACACAATGATCTGGAGAATGTCGGCTACACCGCGCGGCATCATACCCTGTTCGAGATGCTGGGCAACTTCTCTTTTGGCGACTACTTCAAAAAGGAAGCGGTTCATTACGCGTGGGAATTCCTCACGCGGGAGATTGGTCTTGACGAAAAACGGATGATAGCCTCGGTCTTCCGGGAAGACGACGAGGCGTATGACATTTGGCATAAAACTATCGGGCTTCCAACTTCGCGGATAGCCCGGCTCAACGAGAAAGACAACTTCTGGTCAATGGGGGCGACCGGTCCCTGCGGTCCCTGTTCCGAGATCATCTACGACCAGGGCAAAGATACCGGATGCGGCCGTCCCGAATGCTCCATAGAGTGCGGATGCGACCGTTTCCTCGAGATCTGGAATCTGGTGTTCATGCAATTCAACCAGGACGAGAGCGGAAAAAAGATTCCGCTTCCAAAGCCAAGCATCGACACGGGCATGGGGCTCGAACGGCTTGCCGCTGTGGTCCAGGGAGTTTCGAGCAACTACGACTCCGATCTGTTTCAGCCGATTCTGCAGGAGATAGCCGTACTTGGCGGGAAAAAGTATGGCTGTTCACCGGAACAGGATGCGCCGATGCGCGTCATTGCGGACCATGCGCGGGCGACAGCCTTTCTTATCGCCGACGGCGTTTTGCCGTCCAATGAAGGGCGTGGGTATGTCCTGCGCCGCGTCATGCGGCGCGCTCTTCGTCACGGGAAGAAGCTTGGGTTTGACGGACCGTTTCTCCACAAGATAGCCGGGACGGTGGTTCGGGAGTTTTCAAAGGTTTTTCCCGAATTGCAAAGCAGCGCGTCTTTCATTGATACCGCCGTGTTCCAGGAAGAGCGCAGATTCCTCGAAACGCTCGACGCGGGACTGCGGATGGTCGAGGACGAATTCGCCCGGATACGGAATGCCAAAAACGAGGTTTTTTCCGGCGAGGCGGCGTTCCGGTTATACGACACCTATGGGTTTCCTGTGGACCTGACCGCGGATTTGTGCCGGGAGCAAGGGATGATGCTGGATACTGCCGGGTTCGAGACGGAAATGGAAAAGCAGCGGACCCAGTCGCGCGCTTCCTGGAAAGGGGGCGAGGTGGGCGCGCGTGATGCCGTTGCGTCCGAGCTATCCCGAACCAAAACATCCGTGGCTTTTGTCGGGTATGAGCAATGTGAGGCGGAAAGCCGTATCGCGGCGATGTTTAAAGACGGTGTGCGGGTTTCTTCCGCAAGCGCGGGGGACGAGATCGATATCGTTACGGATGCCACGCCGTTCTATGGGGAATCCGGCGGCCAGGCGGGAGATACCGGCACGATTACCGGAGACGGTTTCATTCTTCAGGTCACTGATACGCTGCGCCCTTCTTCCGAACTCATCATCCATCGCGCAAGCGTGATCGAGGGGTTGGTGAACGAGGGGCAGGCCGCGCGGCTTGCCGTGGATCAGGAGAAACGGCGGAGTACGCAGGGAAACCACACCGCGACACACCTGTTGCAGGCGGCTTTGCGCAAAGTTTTGGGAACGGGCGTCAAGCAGGCGGGATCGTATGTTGGGCCGGACAAGCTTCGGTTCGATTTCTCGCATTACGAGGCGGTGCCGGCGGAGGCATTGGCGGCTGTAGAAGAGGAGGTGAATGGAGCGGTGTTTGCTGCCCGTCCCGTTCACTGGGAACAGCTTCCTTATGAAGAAGCGGTTGCCGCGGGGGCGATGGCTTTTTTTGGAGAGAAATACGCCGATGTCGTCCGGATGGTAACGGTGGATGAGGTCAGCAAGGAACTTTGCGGCGGAACGCATGTGCGCAACACGGCGGAGATAGGGCTTTTCCGCCTTACGTCCGAAAGCGCTCTTGCCGCCGGCGTCCGCCGTATCGAGGCGTCCACAGGTTTGCCTGCCTGGAAGCGCCTGTGGGAAGAGGCGGAAAAGCTGCACGAGGTGGCTTTGGAGCTGAATGTCGCGGGTTCCGAGGTGCCGGAGCGCGTCCGGAAACTTTCGGCCCAGATTAAAACACTGGAAAAGGCGCTCCAGGAGGCGCGTCGTCGTTCGGCGCGCGATCTGGTGGGAGAGATCCTTGCGAAGGCGGATGAGCGGGATGGTGTTAAGCGCGTCGCGGCGGAAACCGAGTCTATGGACCCGGCCGCCTTGCGCGAACTGGCCGACAGCGTCAAAGGAAAGCTTGGCAGCGGGCTGCTTTTGCTGGGCGCCCGTGACGGAGACCGTTGCCATCTTGTGGCGGGAGTCACCGCGGATCTGACGTCTAAATATTCGGCATCCGATATCGTCAAGAAAGCGGCCGCGGTGGTTGGCGGCGGAGGGGGAGGCAGGAAGGATATGGCTCAGGCGGGCGGCTCTGTAGTCGAGAAACTGCCGGAGGCGCTGGCCACCCTGTCTGCCTGGTGATGGTTTTAAGGATCAGTCGGTCTGCGGTTTGTTTTTGCTCAACAACAGGTTCGCCTGTTCGCGTTCCAGCGTGTTCAGGTAAACCTGTACGACTTTATTGAGCGGATCAATGTAGAGCGCTTCTTCCCACGTGGTACGCGCCTTTGTCCGATCCTGCGCCAGGTATAGCAGGACCCCTTTCTGGATAAGCGCCGGGGCGTTCCTGGGATACTCCGACAGGAACGTTTCCACTTCGGTCATCGCCGCTTCCATGCGGCCCGCTTCCCTAAGCGCTATGATAAGACGAATCCGGAGATCAGGGTACATGGGCGCGACATTGAATGCCTTCCGGTACTCGGAGATGGCTTCGTCGTATTGTCCGACGGCGAGGTATAACTCGCCCAATTCCATGTGAAGGCTCGCCATTCGTCCGCGGACCATGTTTTTGCCCGGCGATATCCCGTTTTGGGTAATGATTTTGGAGGCCTGGTCGTAAACCGCGCGGGCTTTCCCATACATCCCCATGTCGCTTAACGTGATCGACATCGAAAGCAGGGCTTCCGTATATTCCGGGTGCAGGGAGATGGCTTTTTCGAACCGTTCGATCGCCTGACTGTAGTTTCCCTTATGATGCTCTATCAGTCCGAGAGTGTAGTGGATGTCGGGGTATTCGCCCTCTATCTCAAGCGCTTTTCTCAGGTGCTGTTCGGCCTTCTTGTAATCCGCTTTAGCAAAGGCGGCTTTGCCGATACGGATCAACCCGGACAGGTCGCGGTTCACCGTAGGTTGCTCGCGTCCTGCTGGAGTTTTTCGTCGCTGCTTTTTGGCGCCTGCCCGGCGTCATCGTTTTTGCCTTGTTTTTGTAATGCCTTGGCGAGCATCGATTGCAGTTTCGTCGTCTGGGTCACGTCCGGGTATTCCTCCAGTACCCGCTTTGCGCGCAGCTCGGCGCTTTCGTATTTCTTGCGCGAAAGGAGGTGGGAAACGATATTTTCCTCGTGGAGAAAGAGGTGATGGCGCAGTTTCCTGATTTCCAAAACCGCCGTTTCCGTTCTTGGCGTGTCCTTTTCTTTTTCAAGGAACTGTTTGTACGTTTCAATGGATTCCCGCGCTTTATCCTGGGACCGGCCAAGCGGCAAGATCTGCTGGCGCAGAAGTTCGCCCTTCAGGAGCAGCGCGTCGGCCACTTTCGGATTCGCCGGGTAAAGACGCAGGAAATCGTCGAACGCGACTTCGGCCTCCGTGTTTTCTTTGAACTTCATCAGGTTTGACGCGAGGCCGAACTGACTTTGGGGGGCCATGGAAGAATTGGGGAACCGTTCAACGAGCAGCCGGAATGCTTCCGCGGCTTTCCTGTGTTTTTTTTGTTGCTCCATCTGCTGCCCGCGGGCAAACAGCGCGGATTCAGAAAGGTTTTTTTGGACAGCCAGTTTTTTTGAGCATCCCAGTGGCAGCAGGCAAATAACTATTGTTGCTGCGGCCACCCAGGCGCGGAAGGGGATAAGCATGATAGATGACGGTAGTATAAGAAAAAGAAGAAGTCAACGCGCCGACGGAGCGGGAGGGAGCGACACATACATGTTCAAATTGGCATGGCGTTGTGGTAGATTACCGGGATATTTTCATGCGATCGGAGGGGTTATGAGAACGCCGATAAGAGCGGGCATTGTTTGCTTAACGCTGATGTTGTCATTGTCTGTTTTCCTTTGTGCCGATGTGTTTGCCAACGAAACCATAAAGGTCGGAATCGTCCTTCCTCTTACAGGCGCTCAGGCGAAGTTCGGTGAAATCGAGAAACGTTCCTTTGAAATGGCAGCCGAGGAAATTAACGAAAAAGGCGGCGTAAACGGGAAAAAACTGGAGCTTCTTTTTGAGGACGACACAGGGAAGCCGGATGTTGGACGCGCTGCCATAGAAAAGCTTATCAGCCGCGATAAAGTTCCTGTTTTGACGGGAGGTTACGCGAGCGCGGTTACTCAGGCCGCGACCGCCGTGGCGCAGCAGTTCAAAGTTCCGTTTCTTGTGACGACAGGTTCTTCCGACGAAATTACTGAAAAAGGTTACGACTATATTTTCCGTATCAACCCCACCTCCAGCGAGTATTTCGATCCGTTTGAGTCGCTTTTGGAGAAGGTGGGCGGTATAAAGACGATGGCGCTTCTCTACGAGAACACGCAGTTTGGCCAAAGCAGCGCCAAGGATGTTGATGCCGCCGCCAAGAAAATGGGTATCGATGTGGTGGTCAAGGAAGGGTATCAGGCGGGCGCGATCGACTTTAAGCCGCTTCTGGCCAAAGTCAAGGCGAAGAATCCCGATATAATCTATATGGTTTCATATGTTATGGATGCCTCGCTTTTAATGGTGCAATCCAAGGAACTCGATATCAACCCGAAGATGTTTGCCGGCGGCGGCGCGGGGTTTACTCTTCCCGAATTTCAGCAGAGAGCCGGAGCGGCGGCGGAATATGTCTATTCTGCGACCTTGTGGACGGAGGATGTTTCTTACCCTGGGGCGCGTGAGTATTACGACAAGTACGTGAAGCGTTTCAAATCGGAGACCGAGTATCATGGCGCCGAGGCGTACGCCTCGCTGTATGTTGTGGCCGACGCTCTGAAGCGGGCGAAGTCGATCACCTCGAAAGATATCAGGGACGCGCTCGCCGCTACCGATATGGTGACGGCATTTGGCCCGGTCAAGTTTGTCTCCTACGGAAAGAAGACGCAGCAGAACAAGCTTCCCACCACTTTTGTCGTCCAGTGGCAGAAGGGTAAAATGGAGACGGTTTGGCCTGCGAACGCGGCGAAAAAGGCATTTATTTTCCCGACGCCTGCCTGGAACAGCCGCAAGTAAGGCGGTTTCGCCTGGAATTCAGGTAAGCCGAGCCCGCCGGAGAAGGCCTCGTTGCAGCGGCCTTCTCCGGCTCCAATACATGGACAGCAACTCGGGAGGCCGAATATGGCCATTTTTTTTCAAACAATCGTCGCTGGTCTGCTGAAGGGCGGCCTCTATGCCCTGATCGGGATCGGGATGACCCTCATTATGGGCGTGATGGGCATCATCAATCTGGCCCACGGCCAAATGATGATGCTGGCGATGTACATTACGTTCATACTTAACCAGGTGGGGTTGGATCCATATTTGTCTTTGTTTGTGGCTATGCCGTCTCTTTTCATCATCGGCGTGCTGATCCAGAAATATTTTCTCAACCCGCTTATCAAAGTGGAGACGATCCTCCCGCAGAATATGGTGCTTATGACTGTCGGCATCGGCATGGCGATGACCGAGATAGTCCGTTTTGTGTTCAAGTCTGATTACAAATATGTAAAGACTTCTTATTCGAGCTCTACTTTTTTCCTTGGCGGGATTTCCTTCAATGTGCCGCTTGTCATTGCCTTCTTTATAGCCGTACTGTTTACCATAATCATGTTTTGGTTCCTGAACCGTACCGATCTGGGGCGATCCATCCGGGCGACGGCGCAGGATAAGGACGCGGCTACGCTCATGGGGGTTAACACCGGACGCATTACGGTTATTACCATGGGGCTGGGAGCGGCGCTGGTGGCGGCGGCGGGGACATTGCTTGCCCCTGTTTACTACATTTTTCCCGACATCGGGAGCCCTTTTACCACCAAGGCTTTTATCATAACAATCCTTGGCGGTTTGGGTTCCACTGTTGGGGCGATCTTTGGCGGAGTTACTCTGGGAATGGCGGAAAGCCTGGGAGCGACGTACCTCGGAATGCAGTACGAGGACATAGTGGGGCTTGTTATCTTTATCATGGTGCTGCTCTTCCTTCCAGGCGGTTTCAAGCGCCTGACAAAGGTATGAAGGGGGCGAAATGTTGAAGAAGCTCCCGATTGCCGAAATGATTGCCTTGGCTGTTTTTATGGCCATTCCGTTTTTTATGAAAGACAACTATTTTCTCCACCTGCTTATCCTGTTTCTTATGTGGGTTGTCATCGGATCGTCATGGAACATATTCGCGGGTTACACGGGGCAGGTTTCGTTTGGCCATGCCGCCTTTTTTGGGGCCGGCGCCTATGCCGCGGGGCTGCTGGCGCATCACTTCGGATATTCCGCATGGTGGGGGATGGCGCTTGGAGGGCCGGCGGCTGTGCTTATCGGTCTTCCCTTCGGCATAATATGTTTCCCGTTAAGGGGAGCCTATTTCACTCTCGCGTCGCTTGCCTTGAACCTGATACTGATGCATGTGGCCACAATTGCCGAGAACTTCACGGGCGGGATGCAGGGAATCATGATCATGCCCGCCTTTGTTTCCAAAATTCCGTACTACTACATTGCTTTGGCGATGGTGGTCGCCATTCTGGCCGTCATCAATCTCGTCGTTCGGTCCAAGTTTGGATATTATTTTGTATCCATACGCGAGGACCAGGATGCCGCGGAGAGCCTGGGAATCAATTCGACACTCTACAAAAACATCTCCCTTGGCATCTCGGTGTTCTTTACGGGAATGGCCGGCTCTCTTTACATGAATTACATGGGGTTTATCGACCCGTCTGTCGTTTTTTCCCTGAGCGACTATTCCATCATGGCGATCCTTGTGGCGATTGTCGGTGGAGTGGGCACGGTTTACGGCCCGACGGTTGGCGCCTTCATAATGGTGGCTGTCAACGAGTTCTTCCGCTCTGGCTTCTTCGGGTTGCTCGGTTTTATCGGGAAGCGCACGGGATCGCCACTGGTTTCAAAAGCGCTGGATTTTGTAACGCATGCCCATGTTCTCGTCTTCGGAATTCTTGTTATCGTCGTGATCCTCTATCTGCCTAAAGGAGTCGTGGGCGATTGGGAAAAGATCAAGCGAAAAGTATTGCGGGTCAGGCCGACGGAATAGGAGTTTGCGCGTGTCATTTTTTCGAGTCGAAAAACTGGTAAAAACCTTCGGCGGTCTCACCGCGGTCAACGAGGTGAGCTTTGAGGTCAAGGAAGGGGAAATATTCGGGCTGATCGGACCCAACGGCGCCGGCAAGACAACGCTGTTCAACATGATAAGCGGCGTTTATGTTCCCACATCGGGAAAAGTTATATATAAGGACCAGGAAATCCAGGGGGTGAAACCTTACCGGATCTGCAAAATGGGCGTCGGCCGAACCTTTCAGGTTGTCAAGCCGCTTGGCCGGATGAGTGTGCGTGACAACGTCATCGCCGCTTCCTTCGCGCGCGTGAACTCCATGAAGGAAGCGCGTGACAACGCGAGCGAAATCCTTGATTTTTGCGGTCTTACTTCGGTAAGGGGGACACTGGCCAAATCGCTGCCCATTGCGGGACGAAAGCGGTTGGAGATCGCTCGGGCCATGGCCACGCGGCCGGATCTCCTGCTTCTGGATGAAACAGCGGCGGGACTGAATCCGACCGAGCTTTTGTCGGCGATCAACCTCATTCACAAGATTCGGAAAAACGGGACTACGATCATCATTATCGAACACATCATGCATGTGATCATGTCTATATCCGACCGGATCCACGCTATCAACTTCGGCCAGACGATCGCGGAAGGAACGCCCAAAGACGTTGCCGCGAATCAGGCGGTGATCGAAGCCTATTTGGGTACCGACTATGCTTAAAGTCTCCGGCATCGACGTATTCTACGGAGACCTTCAGGTCCTGTGGGATGTTTCCTTTGAGATCAAACAGGGAGAGATTCTGGTTCTGGTCGGCGCCAACGGGGCTGGAAAATCCACCACTCTCAAGACTATCTCCGGTTTGCTGAAGCCCGCGCGCGGCTCTATCGAATTTCAAGGTATTTATCTCGATCAGCTAAAGGCCGACCAGGTTATCTCGCATGGAGTGGTTCATGTTCCCGAAGCGAGGCGGTTATTTCGGGAAATGACGGTAGAAGAGAACCTCATCATGGGGTCGCTTGCTCCCGAAGCGAAGAAGAAGCGGGCGGATACGCTGGAATGGGTCTATGAGCTTTTCCCCCGTATGAAGGAGCGCAGAAAGCAGGTCGCCGGCACCATGAGCGGCGGCGAGCAGCAGATGTGCGCTATCGGGCGCGGGCTTATGGCTCTGCCGAAAGTATTGATGTTCGACGAACCGTCTCTGGGGCTTTCCCCCATATTGGTCCAGGAAGTATTCGAGATTGCGAAGCGGATCAACAAGGAGGGCGTCACCGTGCTTCTTGTGGAGCAGAATGTACGGCAGACGCTTACTTTTTGCGACCGCGCTTATGTGCTTGAGAACGGCAGGATCGTTTTGCACGGAACGGGCAAGGAACTGTTGAACGATGTACACGTTCGTGAGGCCTACCTGGGGATCTGAATCCGTTAAGCGAGGTTTCGCGCATGCGCATTGAGTGCATACCCGGCGATATCCGCGCGGTTAAATCCGACATGATCGTCGTCAGTCTGTTCGAAGGCGCCAAGCGGCTGGATGGCGCGACAGGCGAAGTGGACGCGGCTGTCGGCGGCGCTTTGTCAGAGGCGATAAATGCCGGCGATTTCAAAGGTAAAGCTTCGGAGACGTACTTCTTTCGCCCCTCGAAAGGGATAGCCGCCCCTCGAGTTCTCGTAGTGGGCCTTGGCAGGAAAGAGAAATTCACTCCAGACATTGCGCGCCAGGTTGCGCTTCCGGTTTTTAAGGCTGCCAGACGCATGAAACTTTCAAGCGTTGCCTCCATCGTACACGGTGTTTGGATCGACGGGTTTTCCCCGGAAACGGCCGCCTGTTTTTCCGCGCTTGGCGCGGCGCTTTCTTCGTTTGAATACGACCGGTTCAAAGAAGATAAGGGGCATCGTGTTTCCCGCTTCCTGTTTGTGGAGCGGGACGCGAAGACGCTGCCGCTTGTTCGCGCCGGAGTGATCCGGGGGGAGCGCATGGGCGAGGCGATCAACTGGGGGCGCGAGCTTGTCGCCACGCCTTCGGCGCATTTGCGGCCAAACGATCTCGCCAAGGCTGCGAAAAAGGTTGGAGCGGGGCTGCCGCTTCGCGAGGCATCGAAGATCCGGGTGCGTGTTCTTGGCGTACCGGAACTTGAGGCGTCAGGCGCCGGCGGCATCCTTGCCGTGGGTAAAGGAAGTCAGGCGCCTCCACGGCTGATAGCGGCGGAGTACCGGGGCGGTCCTCCCGGCGGGAAATGGGTTGCCTTGGTGGGAAAAGGGGTTACGTTCGATACGGGCGGCATTTCCCTGAAGAAGCCCGAGGGAATGGACAAGATGAAATACGACATGGCCGGCGCGGCCGCCGTGCTTGCCACGCTGCGGGCCTGCGCGGCGCTTGGGATTCGAAGGAACATCGCGGCTGTGGTTCCGGCTGTCGAGAATATGCCGTCCGGCACGGCATTTCGCCCGGGAGATGTCCTTCGGCTTATGTCCGGAAAGACCGCCGAGATTTTGTCCACGGATGCCGAAGGGCGGCTGATTCTGGCCGATGCGCTTACGTATGCCCGAGAAAAATACAAACCGGAAGCTATGGTCGATGTGGCGACTCTCACCGGAGCCTGCACTGTGGCGCTTGGTAGTGTTAACATGGGGATTATGGGAAACGACGGGGCGTTGATAGCGCGCATAAAGCAGGCTTCCGCGTCTTCGGGCGAAAAAGCGTGGGAATTGCCGCTCCACGAAGAGTATTCCGAGCAGATCAGAAGCGATATTGCCGATCTGAAAAACACCGGAGGACCAGAGGCAGGCACGATTACCGCGGGGTGTTTCCTCAAAGAGTTTGCGGAGGGAACTCCGTGGGCGCATTTTGATATTGCCGGTACAGCCTGGATCGATAAGGAAAAGCGTGGGTATGCGCCGGGACCGTCCGGGGCGCCGGTCCGGCTGCTTGTCGAATTCCTTTCCAATCCAACGGTTGGTGACCATTATGGCTGAAGCAACCTGCTTGAACTGCAATATCCGCTTTTCCGCGGAAAGCCAGATTTGTCCGTTCTGTAATAAACCGTTAATTATTTTTGATGAAGAGCGGAAGGATGTGGAAGTCCGGAAACACCTGATTCCTCAGGAAAGCTTTTCGGGGGTCAAGGAGTTTTATCTACTGTACGGGAAATGGCTCAGGCTGGCTTTTTTAGTGCTGCTTGTGGTTGTAGTCGGATGGGTTGTTTTGCGGATGTTGGTGGGACCGTCTGTTGAAATTCCCAAGGATTCGGTTTTTCCGATCAAGGTGGAGAAGGTAAAAGACGGATTGCGTATTGTTCTGCTGAAAGGCACGGTTAAAAACAACGGAGAAGATATTCACAGCGTTTCTCTGCAATCCCTCAGTGTGGTTAGGGAGTTCAGGTTCAGTAACGGAATGGTTGAAAAAAAACGGATTTACCCCAAGTCTTTCTATCGGGGGGACGAGACTTTGCTTCACGATGAAACTGGCATCTTCGAAGTTGAAATACCGTCGGGGGTCAGCAACGTTACTCTTCGGGCGGAGATCGTGGATCTCGGAGAGCACCGTAAATTCCGTGTTCCCTTGCAGCACACACAATAATCTTGGCGGAAAACGGAGCGGTTTGCCTTTTTTGCCACGGTTTCCAGTCGGCGCGCAATTCCAACCTTGCCGTGTCCAATAATTAAGAGGAGCAAAATGAAGAAAAATGAAGTTGCCTTGTTGAATATTGGCTTGCCGAAAGGAAGCCTGCAAGATTCCACTCTGCACCTGTTTCGTAAAGCCGGTTTCAATATAACGGTGGGTTCGCGTAGCTACGTTCCTGTGATAGACGACCCGGAGTTATCCGGCCTGCTGATCCGGGCGCAGGAGATGGCGCGATATGTTCAGGATGGCATTCTCGACATCGGGCTGACCGGCCGGGACTGGGTTCTTGAGCAAAACGCGCGCGTCAAGGAGGTGTGTACTCTCCTGTATGCTCGCGGGGGGTTGCGGCCTGTCCGTTGGGTCGTGGCCGTTCCCGAAGAATCTCCCATCAAGAGCTTGAAGGACCTGCATAAAAAGCGCGTGGCAACAGAGCTTGTCCAGTTCACGAAGCGCTACCTCAAAAAGAAAGGGATCGAGGCCCAGGTCGAGTTCTCTTGGGGGGCGACCGAAGTAAAAGCGCCGCGTCTTGCCGACGCGATTGTTGAGCTTACGGAAACGGGCAGCAGCCTGCGGGCCAACAAGCTGCGCATCGTGGAGACCATTCTCGAATCGACCACGGTGCTGATTGCCAACCGCGAGTCCTGGAAGGATTCGCGGAAGCGGCAAAAGATCGAAAACATCGCAATGCTTCTCCAGGGGGCGCTTCGGGCCGAGGAGAAGGTAGGATTGAAAATGAATGTGAGGCGCGACGACATCGACCGGATCATAAAGGTGCTGCCGTCTCTCCAGAACCCCACGATTTCCACGCTTAGCAAGGAAGGCTGGTTTTCCATCGAAGTCATCGTCGATGAGAAAAAAGTGAGGGAGTTGATACCGCTGCTGAAAAACCAGGGCGCTTCTGGAATTGTGGAGTATCCTCTGAACAAGGTGATTCCGTAACTTCCTTTTCTAAATCGGCCGGCGGCTTTGGTCCTTGTGACAAGGCGCTGCTTGCCGGATTGGAAAAACTTCTGGCCAAGGGGCTTGGAGCGGATCTCGACCCGGACCCGATCCTCTTCCCTCATAGGTATGCCGATCCGGGAGATGCCGAGGTTGCCGCGTTTATCGCCGCTTCTTTTGCTTTCGGCGGTGTTCTGCAGATCCGACGGTTTTTAGAGCGGTTGTTCGGCGCCCTGGCGCCTTCCCCATTCGTTGCGCTGACGGCTTCACGGCCTGTTCCGCCTGGAGCGGTTGCCGGTATGGCGCATCGGTTTATTTCGGAAGAAGGGGTCCATCGGTTCCTGTGTGTCATACGCGAAAGCCTTCTCGCATGCGGGTCGCTGGAGGAGCTTTACCTGCGCGGAAGAGGCGGGGACGCGCCTGACCTGCGGCGAGACCTGGCCCGGTTCCTGGAGTGGTTTCGGCGGCAATGGGGGAACAGCCTGCCCAGGCAGAGGGATTTTTTGTTTCCACGGCCTGAGCGCGGCTCGGCGTGCAAGCGGCACAACCTTTTTTTGCGGTGGATGGTGCGGGGGCCAGACGGTGTGGACCTGGGGTTATGGAAGGTCGTGTCGCCGCGAAACCTTATCGTGCCGCTTGATACCCATATGGCACAGATGGGAGAGCGGCTGGCGTTGACCCGGCGCAAGACGCGGGACTGGCGGATGGCCGAGGAGATTACCGGGGCTTTGAGCGCGGTCCGGCCGGAAGACCCGGTTGCGTTCGATTATCCCCTTACGCGGATAGGCATCCTGCGGGTTTGCACCATCCGGCGCAAAGGGCATTGTTCTTCCTGTCCCTTGTCTCCAATATGCAGGCGCAAGACAAGGCAGGGAAAATGATTATTGCCACTGCAAGAGCCCTCGTGCGATATATTTAATCATGTAGGCTCTAAATCGAACCCTGTCGACAGGAGTCACAAATGGCCGGAAAGAAAATGAAAATTGGCGAGATGCTGGTTGCTGCCGGTGTTATCAAAAGAGAGCAGTTAAACGATGCTCTTCATAGCCAGAATCAGCTTGGGGGGACGCTGGGCGAGAACCTGATCCGCCTTGGGTTTGTGGGGGAGGGGGATCTTCTCAGGTTTCTTTCCGAACAAATGGGGTTCCAGCACATCAACCTTGAAAAAGTTGAGATCCCCGCTTCCATACAGCGTCTGGTTAACGCTGAAACGGTTCGCCTGCGCCGCCTGCTCCCGATCGGGTTCGAAGGAAAGAGTCTGGTTGTGGGAATGGTGGACCCAACCGACATAACGGCGCTTTCAGACGTCGAGTTTCAAACCGGCCACAGGAACAAAGCGGTCGTTCTCTCCGCGAACCAGTTCGAGCAAGCGCTTTCGTTTTTCCAGACGAAAGGTTACGGAACCGTTACCCTGAAGCTCGAAAAAGACACGACACAAGAGCGCCCTCTTGAGGAACGCAATCTCGGAAGCATGCTTTCGCTTCTCCTGTCCTGGAAAGGGCAGGACCTTCACCTTTCCGCCGGAGCCATTCCGTCGGTTCGGGTGGACAACGAAATTCGACGGCTCAACTTTCCGGCTTTGAAGCCCGCGGAAGTAGAGCAGATGATAATGTCCATACTTACCCCGGAGCAAAAAAGAAGTTTTCACGCAAATATGGAGCTTGATTTCGCCTTTTCCATGCAAGGGATAGGCAGGTTCCGCTGCAACCTGTACAGGCAACGCAATTCCGTAGCCTTCACCGCGCGGCACGTTTCGGAAGCCGTGCCGTCCTCGGTTGATCTTGGGCTTCCGGCCTATTTGAAGGAGTTTGCGTTAAAGCAGCAGGGACTCATCCTTGTTACCGGGCCCAGCGGACACGGCAAATCCACTACGCTTGCGTGGATGGTTGAAGCGATCAACAGGGAGCGAAGAGCCAACATCATTACGATAGAAGACCCCGTCGAGTTCACTTTTAAACATAAAAGCTCCAACGTTAATCAGCGTGAAGTCGGGACAGACACGCGGTCTTTCGCGGAAGGACTGCGTCATATCTTCCGCCAGGACCCCGACGTGATAGTGATCGGCGAACTCAGGGACTTCGAAAGCATATCTATCGCGCTGACCGCCGCCGAGACCGGCCACCTGGTAATCGGCACGCTGCATTCCATGAACGCCACGACGGCGGTGGACCGTATCGTGGACGCGTTTACCGCCAACCAGCAGCCGCAGATTCGCGCGCAGCTTTCGGAATGCCTGCTGCTTGTTTTTTCACAGCGGCTTCTCAAGCGCGCAAGCGGTGTCGGGCGAATTATGGCGTGTGAGAGGATGTCTACCTCCCTCCGCATCCGCAATGCCATTAGGGACGGTAAAGTGCCACAGCTTCGCAGCATGATGCAGTCAAACCTGGAAGAGCTGGTTTCCATGGACGTTAGCTTGGCGGAATTGGCCGCTTCCGGGAAGGTCAAGTACGAGGAAGCTTTGAAATTTGCCGATAATCCCGACTACCTGAACGAACTGTTGAAACACAAAGGGGCTTTAAAGTGATAGGTAAAAAAATACGACTGGAGCGGATTCTCGACCGGAATACGCGGCGGACGGTGATTGTTCCGCTGGATCATGGCGTTACGGTTGGACCGATTCCGGGATTGACGCAGATTCCTCCGGCGGCAAATCTTATAGCCGAAGGCGGCGCCAACGCGGCTGTGCTCCACCGCGGGGCTGCCATGTTCGGGCATCGGGGCTACGGCAAGGATCTGGGGTTCATACTGCACCTTTCCGCCAGCACCGCGCTGTCGCCGGATTCCAACCGCAAAGTTTTGGTTGCTACGGTGGAAGACGCGATTCAGATGGGCGCGGATGCCGTGTCTATACACGTAAATCTGGGGGCCGATGACGAGGCTCAGATGCTCAAGGATTTTGGAGAAGTGTCCAGTTCATGCCAGCGGTGGGGGATGCCGCTCCTTGCGATGATGTACACGAGAGGACCCAAGATCCGAAACGAATACGACGTGAAATATATCCGGCACGCGGCTCGAGTGGGCGCGGAGATGGGAGCGGATATCGTCAAGGTTTCTTACACCGGCTCTCCCAAAACCTTTTCGGAAGTGGTACAAGGGTGCGCTTCTCCCGTTGTTATCGCCGGCGGTGAAAAAGCCAACAGCGACGAGGACATCCTGCGCATGGTCCAGGGCGCGATGGAGGCCGGAGGCGCGGGAGCGTCGATTGGGCGCAATGTTTTCCAGCATAGTTCTCCCGCCGCTATGGTGAAGGCAATAGCGGCCATCGTGCATGGCGGAGCTTCACTGAAAGAGGCGCTTGCCTTGGTGAAGAGGAAGCTTGTTTGATCCCGCGGCTATGGGCCCGTATTGTTCCATGGGATAAGGCGGCGGCGGTATCGGCTCTTGAATCAGGGGTGGAAGCGCTGTGGGTGCCGGACGGTTTTGCCGGCGACGCTATCGCGCTTGGGCGTGTGACGACTGTTTGCGGAGACGGAGATCTGCGGGAGGGGACCGATTTCCGGGTTACGAGCATTGAACGGAAGGAAGACGAGGAACTGATAGCGGCTTCTCCCGCGGATGTCGTATGGGTGGTTTTTCCTACGGAGAGAGAGATTATCCCTCTCGAAAATCTTGTCGCTATGGGCAGAAAGATCCTGGTTGTGTCAAGAACCGCGCGGGAAGCGGCGCTATACCGTGGTGTTCTTGAGCGCGGGGTGTATGGGTTGGTGCTGGATTCCCGAAATCCCGCGGAAGTACGTGAGATGGCCGGGGAGTTCCGCGAGCGCTCGGACGATGTGTCCTTGACAACGGCTTGTGTGACCGAGGTTACTCCTCTTGGGATGGGCGACCGCGTGTGCGTGGATACATGTACCTGGATCGATGGGAGCCGTGGACTTCTGGTGGGAAACAGCAGCGCGGGGCTGTTCCTTGTATGCGCGGAAAATGTACCCAACCCGTATGTTTTTTCAAGGCCTTTTCGCGTCAATGCCGGAGCGGTCCATTCGTATTGCCGTGTGCCGGGCGGCCGGACCGCGTATCTCTCCGACCTGTCGGCGGGGGGCGGCGTAGTGCTTGTTGACGAAGCGGGCAGAGGCGAAATCGCCCATGTGGGCCGGGTGAAAGTGGAGCGGCGGCCTCTCCTGCTGGTTAAGGCGGCGGCGTCTGGCAACGAATATTCCGTTGTTTTGCAGAACGCGGAGACGGTTCGGCTTGTGGGTCCGGGGGGCGCTACGGTCTCGGTTGGCAGGATTTGTCCGGGAGATGAAGTGATGTTGATGGAGGAGCGCGCGGGAAGGCATTTCGGGATAGCCGTCGAGGAAACCATTAGAGAAAAATAACGGCATCACAGAGAAGAGAAGGGAGAATCCATGTTCGGTCTTGGGTTTTGGGAACTGATCGTTATTCTCGTGATCGTGTTGCTGCTGTTTGGCGCCAGAAAGTTGCCGGAGGTGGGTTCGGGCATCGGCGCGGGGATAAAAAATTTCAAGAACGCTATAAAGAATAACGAAGACGATAAAGAAGAAAAGAAAAACTCCGACGGTTCTTCTTCCTGTTAGAGCTGTTTTGCCAAAAGACAGGCTGTTTTAACAATCCCATAAAGAGAAAGGGCTCTCCCCTTTCTCTTTATGGACTGTCGAGTGGTTCGATTTTGTATTTTCTGAATTTTTCCGGCGCGTCGAAGAACAGCACCATGAACGGAATGGTTTTTCCCGGTTTGACGTCCACATTTGCCAGGTATTCGCCAAGGTGATTTCCGAGTGCTTTTTCTAGCGCTGCCCGGCTTTCGGATTTAAGCTTTGGACCCGACAGCACGTTCCCGGCGTATACCGTCTGTTCCATCAGGACGCTTTCGTTGATATCCAAAAGCGATGCGTGAATCCTGATTCCGCTTTTTCCGACCAGGGATTGGTTGGTTACATTTCCTCTGATTACAAAGATCCTCTGGGAAGATTCTCCGCTGTCGTAGTACGCGATTTCGCTAGTCACTTCGTACTGTGAAGCCGGGGCAGATGTTTTTCCAAGGATTTTATCGTTGAACATGGCAATAAGCTGGAGAGAGGTGTCTGTGGCGTATCGCCGTCCTTGTTCGTTGAAGCCGAAGTAGTATCCGGCCGTGCCCAGCAAGGCAAGTAGAAACAAGGCTTTCGCGACACGAAAAAACCTGGAACCGGAAGACGCGCGGACGCGTTTGGCGGACGGTTTTGGCGGTTTCGTTGCGGCGTATATCTGTTCGGGCGTTTCCGCGGGAAGATTCTCTTCGTTGGCATAAGGCACGGCCGCGGGCTCAGGTTCCGCGTCCGGCGTATATACGTAGGAAGGAGTCTCGTTTCCTTCCACTGCCATATCACTTGCGTCTGAGACCATAGACGCTTCATCCGGCGCGTCAAAAGCTGTTCTTTCAATTTGCAGTTCTGGTGGTTTCGAAGCGATCGCCGCGGATATATCGTCGTGCTGCCCGGCAGATGGCTCCGGCTGCTTCTTCTCCTTTATTTCTGATGGCGCGGTTGCCGTTTCCGGCGCTGAGTCGAACGAGTTGCCGGTAAACGCGGGTGGATCTGGCGCTCTAAACTGGAAATCTTCAGACGTATCAAGCGCCGGTTCTTCTTCTGGCGCCTGAAAGGTTTTTGTTAAATGCGTTTCGATCTCCTTGAAGGCATCATCTTCTTCTGGAGATTGCGCTTGCTGCTTCATTGCGGGCGGCCCGGTTGTTGTTTTCGGCGCCGTGTCAGACGCGTTGCTGTCAGATGCGGGCGGATCTGGCGCTCTGAGCTGGAAATCTTCCGACAGATCAAGCGCTGGTTCTTCTTTTTCCGGCTCCTGAAAGGTCTTTGCCAGATGCGCTTCGAACTCCTTGAAAACATCATCTTCTTCTGTGGACTGCGCCTGTTGCAGCGTTGCGGGCGGACCGGTTGCCGCTTCCGGCGCCGCGTCAAACGCGTTGCTGTCAAATAAGGGCGGCTCTGGCGCTTCAAGCTGGAAATCTTCCAACATATCAAGCAATGGTTCCTTTTCTTCCGGCTCCTGGAAGGTCTTTGTTATATGCGCTTCGAACTCCTTGAAGACATCATCTTCTTCCGGGGACTGCGCCTGCGGTGGCGTTGCGGGCGGATCGGTTGTTACTTCTGGCGTCGCGTCAAACGCGTTGCTGTCAAATAATGGCGGCTCTGGCGTTTCAAACTGGAAATCTTCCGACATATCAAACGCAGGCTCTTCTTTTTCTGGCGCATGGAAGTTTTTTGCTACCTGCTCTTTGAACTCCTTGAAGTAGTCGTCCGCTTCTGGGGGCTGCGCCATTGCGAACGGATCGGTTGTTGCTTCCGGCGCCGTGTCAAACGAGTTGTCGTAAAATGAGGGCGGCTCTGGCGCTTCAAACTGAAAATCTTCCGGCATATCAAACGCAGGCTCTTCTTTTTTTGGCGCCTGGAAGTTTTTTGCTACCTGCTCTTTGAATTCCTTGAAGTAGTCGTCCGCTTCTGGGGACTGTGCCTGCTGTTGCGCCATTGCGAACGGATCGGTTGTTATTTCCGGCGCCATATCAAACGCGTCTTCCTCAAGCGCGGATGATTCCGACACCTGAAAGTCCGGCATGCTTTGCGCTTCGAACTTCTTGAAGAAATCATCGTCTCCGTAAGGCGTCGTCTGTTGTTCTTCCATTACAGGCAAGCCGGTTTCCGCTTCCGGCGTCATGCTGAAGATGTCGTCCTCAAATGCGGATGATTCCGGCGTGTCGAGCCGGAATTCTGCCTGCGCATCAAACGTTGGTTCTTCGGCGGACTCCTGGAAATCCGGCGGGTTTTGCGTTTCAAACTCCTTTAAAAAGTCGATGTCGTCCCCGGAGGACGTTATATGTTGCTCAGGCGGTTCGGTTATCAATTCCGACGCCATATCAAACGCGTTGTTTTGAAACGCGGAACTATCCGGTTCGTCAAACTGGAACTCTGTCGGCATATCAGGCGTCGATTCTCCGACCGACACCTGAAAATCAGGCAGATTTTGTGTTTCAAACTCTTTCAAAAAGTCGAGATCGTTTTCAAAAGACGATGTCTGCTGTTTATCCATTGCGGGTGATCTGGTTATTATTTCAGATGCTATGTCAAACGATTCGTCCTGAAATGGGTGAGACTCCGGTTTGTCAAGCGGCGGTTCCGCTGGTATATCGAATTCCTGTTCTTCCGCAAACGCATTGAAATCAGGCGTGTCTTTCGTTTCGAATGTAAGCTCCGCCAGCGGATCGAATTTCGGCACCATGGTAGGCGGCTCGAATACCGCTGATTCTTGCGACTGCTTTGCCGACGCGGTTTTCGGTTCGGCGGTTTCTTCCGTTAGCCTGAAAAGATTTTCAAACGCTATGTCTATCTCGCTTTTTTCTTCGTCTTGGGGGGGAGGCGCCGGATGTGAAGCATTCTTGGGAAACCGGATCAGGTTGTCTGGGGAAGAATCATGGGGCGCTGATTTCAGGTTCAAGGATTCTTTTTTGCCGGAATCGCTGTCTGGAGAAGCGGGAACGGCGTCCCGAAGGACCACTATTGGTTCGCCGCATTTGCGGCAGCTTACCTTTACGCCCTTTCCTTTAACCTTCGAGTCGTCGAGGCGGAACCGTGCGTGGCAGGTTTTGCACTCGATGATCATTTGTAATCCTCCGGCGTGTAAAATATCTTCAAGCTTTTTCGCGCAATTCGTAGATCTCTCGCAGCTCCCTGCCCGCTTCGGCGAAATCCATGCCGTATCCCACAAGGAAGCCCGCGTTTGTGCGGAAGCCCGGAAACTCTATAACGGCATCAATTTCCCGGCGTGTCCTTTTGTCGACGAGAGCGCAGAAGCTGATGGAAAGCGGGCGCTTTTGCTCGAAGTGACGGCGCAGCGCGGTGATGGTGCGCCCGGTGTCGATGATATCTTCAATTACGAGCACATGTTTTCCCGTTACATTCAGCTCTATATCTTTGGTCAGATATGCTTTGCCGCCCGGAGCCGTGCGGTTGCTATAACTTGATATCCGGATAAAGTCTATGGCCACCGGAACCTCGATCTCCCGCGCAAGGTCCGCAAGGAAAAACAGCGATCCTTTCAAAACGCCCACCATGACCAGTTCCGAACCCGCGTACGCCTGGTTGATGCGGCGGGCAAGGGTCATGATTTTACTATGGATTTGCTCGGCTGTATATTTAGCGCGAAGAATGCTTTGTTTCCTCAAAAAAACTCCTTGACCGCTTTTTCGTGGCTGACTCCGACTATATGGAATTTTTTTCACAGACTCAAGAAGCGGGAGCGGCCAAAACTACTTTCGACCGCCGTTCCCCTACGGCACAGAGAATGATGCCAAGCTCATACAGCGCGTACAGCGGAACGGCCAGCATTAGCTGCGACACTATGTCGGGCGGCGTAAGTATGGCGGCGAGTACGATAGAGCCAAGAACGGCTGCTTTGCGCCATTTCCGAAAACTTTTCGCGGACAGGATTCCCCCGCGCCCTATGAGGTAAAGGAATAGGGGAAGCTCGAACATTACACCGAAGATGAGGAGAAGGCGCAGCACAAGAGAGAGCGATTCTTTCATTGAGGGCATGGGCGTTACAATCGTCTGCCCGAATGAGAAGAAGAAGCGCATGATTGAAGGCACCGCGATGAAATAGGCGAAGGCTGTGCCGGCCGCAAAGCCCAAGGTTGACCAGAAAGCGAAAAGCGCTATGAGCTTGCGTTCCTTGCCGTAGAGACCGGGGCTTATAAAGCCCCACGCCTGGTAGAAGATGACCGGAGAGGCAAAGAGAAAGCCTCCCCAAAGCGACAGCTTGAAATAGGTAAGGAATGCCTCGGTGAGTTCGGTGAATACGAGGTGGGAGCCGGGCGGCAGCGCCTGCATGACCGGGCGGATCAGTTCCTGGTAGATCCGGTCGGAGTAGTTGTAACAAAGTCCCGTTCCGATCGCAAAAGCTATAAGAGAACGGATAATCCGTTTACGGAGTTCCTCGAGGTGTTCCGTTACCGGTTGCCGGATTTCCTCTGAAGAGGTCTCCAAAAGGCGTCAGGCTCCCGGAGACGACGATTCCGCGTCGGTGTTTGAAGAGGCGGGAGAGGTATCATCATCCTGGTCGGAGAGTTGTGTTTCTGTCAAACCGGCTTCCTGGTTGGCGGAGGCGTAAATAGCGGAATCCGCGGGTTGATGATCGGGAGCGGCAGCTTTCGGGGGAGGAGTTGTCTGTTCCTCTTCCTGTACGGCGTCTTCGATTCCCTTGCGCACTTCCTCGGACGCTTTCTTGAATTCGGCGATACCTTTTCCCAAACTTCTGGCCAGATCCGGCAGCCGCTTTGGTCCGAAAACAATAAGGGCCACAACGAGAATGATGAGCATTTCCTGGAAGCCGATGCCGAACATGCGAATCCTTTCGTGTGGTGTTTAGTCGCCTGCCGTTTGAGTTTTCGAGCTTAATCCAGATTATACAGTGTCAAAGCTGAATTCTGTCGGGGAAACAAGCGTATCCGATCAGATATGAGGAATATCTGATAGATGGTGGTTTCCGGGTCGCCCAAAGCTTGTGTGGTGTTTATAAGTGGTCGTAATAGCGAGGTTTTGGTTTTGGCACAGGCATTGAAAATAGTTCTTGTTTTATCACTTCTGCGTTTCCGGCAGGCACGGAGGGTTGTGAAAGTGTTCATAGGCATCGATATAGGCTCGATCAGCATGAAATTTGTCCTGTTGCTCAGGAATGGGGATGGCGGGCTTTCCCCTGATATCAGGGAGAAATTTCTTTCTCCGGAGCCGTTATCGTTGGGAGCCGCGGGTACAGGATATCTGTTGTCCTATGACCGGCTCCAGGGCGATCCGATGCAAAAAGTTCCCATCCGGTTCAGGGAATGGCTTGAAATCCTCGGCGCGGAAAGAATATCGGCTGTTTCCGTTACCGGCAAAAGCGGCCGGCAACTGGCTCCGCTTGTGGGCGGAAAGTATGAAAACGATTTCAGATGTCTGGCAAGGGCGGTGTCGGCTTCGAATCCGGAAGTGCGCACAATTTTCGAGATGGGCGGAGAGAACGCGAAAGTCATCAGGCTTCAGCCGACGGGCGAAGGCGGCATTTCCATCCGGGACTACGATACCAATGGCGATTGCGCGGCGGGAACAGGTTCTTTCATAGACCAGCAGGCCCACCGTATGAAGATCGAGGTGGAGTCTATAGGCGATATGGCGGCAAAGGCGGCTAGCGCCGCGCGAATTGCGGGCCGCTGTTCCGTGTTTGCCAAGACCGATATGATTCACGCGCAGCAAAAAGGTTGTTCCCCCGAAGAGATAATCAAGGGATTGTGCGAGGCGGTGGCCCGTAATTTCAAGAGCAACATAAACAAGGGAAAAGATCCCTTCCCGATAGTTGCGCTGGTGGGGGGGCTTTTCGCCAATTCCGGCATGGTTCGCGCTATACGCGATGTTTTTGGGTTCGGAGAGGAACAGGCGGTTCGCCCGTCCGGGTTTGCCCATATGAGCGCTTTGGGGGCGGCGATGGCGGCGGCCGAGTCATGGGAAAAATGCGCGACACACGTTTCACTTTCTTCCCAGGCCATCGGGGATACGGCGGAAAAGGTGTTTCCGGTATGGCCAAAGCTCTCGAAAGATAATGTTGTGTTTCTGCGTGACCGGGACAAGCAGGTATCGGTTTCGTCGGACATGACGGATGTGTTCCTGGGCATTGATATTGGCTCTGTGTCCACCAATTTTGTTCTGATCGACCGTGACGGCAATCTGTTGAAAGAGATTTATGTTCGCACGCAAGGCCGGCCCGTGCAGGTAGTTACCGACGGCCTGAAGGATTTGTATGACGAATTTGGAGACACGGTTCGGGTGTGTGGAGTCGGAACCACCGGTTCCGGACGGGAACTGATAGGAGAACTGGTCGGCGCCGACACTATCCAGGACGAGATTACCGCCCACAAGACAGGCTCCACGTTCATCAGCAACCGGTTTTTCGGCGTTCCCGTGGACACCATCTTTGAGATCGGCGGACAGGATTCCAAGTTCATCGGGCTGGAAAACGGCGTTGTGACCGATTTCGCGATGAACGATGCGTGCGCCGCCGGGACAGGGTCGTTTTTAGAGGAACAGGCGGAGCGGCTGGGCATCCAGATCAAGGAGGAGTTTGCGGAACTGGCGCTTTCCTCGGCGGCGCCGGTTCGCATGGGAGAGCGGTGTACGGTCTTCATGGAACAGGATCTGAACGACTACCTGTACCGCGGAGTGCGCAAGAACGACCTCGTGGCGGGTCTTGCCTACTCTGTGGTGATGAACTATCTGAACCGCGTGGTGCGCGGACGCAAGATCGGAGAGACGATTTATTTCCAGGGAGGGACAGCGTACAACGACGCGGTGGCGGCGGCTTTTTCGCAAGTCCTTGGCCGCAAGATCATCGTTCCGCCTCACAACGGAGTTATCGGGGCGATCGGCATGGCTTTGCTTGCGCGCGACAAGATCCTGGCCACGGGGGAGGCGACGGTTTTCCGCGGCTTCGATATGTCGAAGGTCGATTACCGGCGTCAGGAGTTTGTCTGCAAAGGCTGCAGCAACCACTGCGACATTCAGGAGATCCGGATTGGCGATAACCGGACTTACTGGGGCGACAAATGCTCC
This sequence comes from Syntrophorhabdaceae bacterium, assembly GCA_009783195.1. GTDB lineage: Bacteria > Desulfobacterota > Deferrimicrobia > Deferrimicrobiales > Deferrimicrobiaceae > UBA2219. Next base: position 61,268 of record WRHP01000001.1, read on the forward strand.
GAGAAGTTCCGCAAGCCGGCCAGGACCGATGCGAAGCCGGTAGTGCGGGATCTTGTGGGGCTGCGAAGCGGCTGGTTCGACCGGCTCGTTGAAGAAACAAAAGAGACTGGCCCGCGAGGAACCATAGGTTTTCCCAGGGCGATGTATTTCTATGAGCTGTTTCCTTTCTGGAAGGCTGTTCTGGAAAACATCGGCTTTGGGATCAAGGTGTCCCGCCGGACCGACAAGACGATAGCCCGCGAAGGTATAGAGCGCACCGTCGCCGAGCCGTGCTACCCAATCCAGGTGGCTCATGGCCATGTGGCGGAGCTGCTGGAGAAAGGAATAGACTTTCTCTTCATTCCAAACCTGATCAATTCCGATACGACGCATACGAACACGGAATCCTACTTCTGTCCGTGGGGGCAGACGCTTCCTTTTATAATCGCAGGCGTTCCCAAGTGGGAGAAAGAACTGCGGCAGAAGCTTCTGTTTCCGACCATCCGCTTTCGTGACGGAGAAAAGAGCGTTACGGAGAGCCTGTTCGAAAGTTTTGGACCTTTGGGGGTTTCCCGGAAGGAAATACGCGATGGGATTCGCGAGGGGTATAGGGAGCAGGCAAAGATTACGGCTTTACAAAATGAAGCGGGCCGCGAGGCGGTCGGGCTTGTGGAGGAAGTTGGCGCGGACGTGATCGTTCTGCTTGGGCGGCCGTACAACGTGTACGACCGGGATGTCAATCTGAACATCCCCTCGAAGCTGCGGGACCAGTACGGCGCCAACGTGATTCCGATCGAATTTCTTCCTGTTGACGACATTGATATACGCGATGTCAACGACAACATGTTTTGGAGCTACGGGCGCAAGATTATCGCCGCGGCGAAATGGTGCCGCGAACGCCCGAAGTTCCACATGATCTACATCACCAATTTCAAGTGCGGCCCCGACTCTTTCGTGCGGCACTTTATTACGGCAGCCTCTGGCGCCCCGTACCTTACGTTGCAATTCGACGGACACGGCAACGACGCCGGGTACATGACGCGGTGCGAGGCTTATCTCGACAGCAAGGGGGTACTTCGTCCATGGGCGCGGCAGTAAAAAATCCTCTGGCGGACCGAACTGTTTTCTTCCCCGCGATGACGGAAGCGGGGGTTGGGGCTGTAACGGCCGCCTTTCGTTCTTTAGGTATCCATGCGGAGATGATGCCTCCTTCCGATGAAGAAACGCTTGAGCTTGGCGGGAGATATTCCTCCGGCGAGGAATGTCTTCCTCTGAGAGTTACATTGGGGGATATCCTGAAAATGCTCGTGCATGGCCGTATCCGGGCGGACCGGATGGCGCTTTTCATGCCGAACTCCGACGGCCCGTGCCGTTTCGGGCAGTACGGTTCGTATATCAAGCGCGTTCTGCGGGATTTGGGTTTTGGGGATGTAATAGTCATCTCTCCGGCCAGTAAAGACGGATACGAGGGTCTTGGCGACCATGCCAACGAGCTTTTGCGCACTATGTGGCAGGCTTTGATAGGGTCGGAACTGCTCACGAAACTTCTCATGCGGATTCGCCCTTACGAAACGGTGAAAGGGTCGGCGGACGCGGCATATAAGCTGGCGCTGTCTGATTTTTGGGCCGCGGTCGAAGCGGGAGGGAAAAACTCAAGGGAGCGAATAGAGCGGCTCATGAAATCGCTTTCTGTGGGACGCGCGCTGCTCAAGGCTGTCTCCATCGATGCTTCCGTCCAAAAGCCGTTGATCGGGATTATCGGGGAGATCTTCTGCCGGCTTCATACGTTCAGTAACGACGATGTCATCAGAAAGGTGGAGGATGCCGGCGGAGAATGCTGGGTCACCGAGGTAAGCGAGTGGGTCTGGTACACTAACGCGGCCCATATCGCGCGGCTCAAGCGGGTGGGGAGACATGTTTCCCTGGAGATGCTGGGCGCGTGGATCAAGTGGCACATACAGCACAAAGATGAAAAGAAGCTTTTGTCCGTGTTCGGATCAGATTTCCGGGGATACGAAGAGCCAAAAGACGTCCGCGAGATTCTGGAGATGGCAAGGCCCTACCTCGTTCCCTATGGGGCGCTGGGAGAGATGATATTGTCGGTAGGCAAATCCGTTTACCTGTACAACAAAGGGGCGGACGGCGTGCTCGACATCAATCCGTTCTCCTGCATGAACGGCACTGTATCCGAATCTGTATATCCAAGGCTTGTGCGCGACTGCGACGGCATGCCGGTGCGGGTGATCTACTACGACGGGACGCGCACGGACCGCCGGTACGAGATCGACATCTTCATGGATCTGGTCCGTGAATACATGGCGAGAAAAAAGGTTGCCGGCGCTTTTACTCCTTTTACGGAAGCGGCGAAAGCGCCTGCGTGAGAGTTGCCGTTCTTTCCGATGTCCACGCCAACTGGGACGCGCTTTCCGCGGCGGCCAGTGAGATCAGCCGGCGTGGGGCCGACCGGATCTTTCATCTGGGCGATCTGACAGGCTACGGAGCCGAGCCGGAAGCTTGTGTTTGCTGGGCGATGGAGTACACGGCGGGCGGGGTTTACGGTAACCACGACGAAGTCGCGTGCGCGTTGGCTACGGGCGCAAACTTTCGGGAGGCGGCGCGGGAGGCGGCTCTCTGGTCGCGGGAGAATTTGTCGAAAGAGAGCATAGAGTATCTGGCGGGCTTGCCTTCAAGGCTTGAGATAGTTGGCGGCGCCATACTCGTTCACGGTTCACTGAAGGGTGCCGACCGGTACATAAATTCCATAGACCGGGCTTCGAAAGAGATCGCGTCGTCCTTATGCGAGGCTGGAGCGCCGGTCTTTTTCGGTCATACTCATGTTGCGGGCGGGTTCGTGAGCAGCGGGTACGGACCCGTCGAGCATATTCCAGCCACGAAGTTTAGGATCGGGCGCATAGATCGCGCGCTTCTCAACCCCGGCAGCGTTGGGCAGCCAAGGGATCGCAACCCGGACGTCTCGTTTCTTGTGTACGACACGGATCTGCGTGAAGTTGAGTGGGTTAGGGTACGCTACGATGTCGAATCGGCCATGCGGAAAATCATTTCCGCGGGGCTGCCGGTTTCCTTTGCGGACAGGCTCCGGAACGGGACATGATCCGGCCGGGCTACCGCCTGCTTTCCCATACGGCGGATCTGTTCGTGGAAACCATTGCAGGGAGTTTTCCTTCCCTTTGCGAGGTTTCCGTCGAGGCGCTTTTCTCTCTTTTGACTGACCGCAGAAAAGTCCGGCGTGTTCTGAAGAAGAATATAGAGTTTCCGGTTGTGTCTCCGGATGAGCTTCTCCTGTCGGTTCTGCGCGGGTCGCTTCTTCTTTTCTCCCTGGATCAGTTTCTTGTGCGTGACGCCGATGCCGCAATGAAGGACGACAGGATTGTCGTTGTTTTCGAAGGGGAGCCGATGGATGCCGCCCGGCATTCAATGAAACTGGAGATCAAGGCGGTTACGGCGCATGCCCTGGCTGTCGAGTCCGGCCCATCGGGAGTGTTCAAGGCGCGGTTCGTAGTGGATGTATGACAGCCGAAGCAAAGATTCCTTCGGACGCCGCGCCGGAGAAGTCGCGTTAAAGGCTGCTCATGTAGAGCAAAGTTGCATTACGCTTGATTATGACCTGGCATAAAAAACACTCCGTGATTCTAAAACAGGCGGTTTGGTGGTGAGGATTTCATGAAATTTGAGGATATTTCCCTTACGAGGATTTCAGAGACGGCATGGGAAATTCCCCAATCGGGCGGGATGCGGGTGCTTGGCCTTGTGTTTGCCTCCCCGGAAATGATGGGAGATATAGTTCAGGATCAGTCGCTACGCCAGGTTATAAACGTGGCGCATCTGCCGGGTATTTTGCATCGCAGCATAGCTATGCCGGACATCCATTGGGGATACGGGTTTCCCATCGGCGGCGTGGCGGCCATGGACGCGGACGAAGGAGTGGTTTCCCCAGGCGGTGTCGGGTACGACATCAATTGCGGCGTCCGCCTGCTGCGGTCAAACCTCGAAGCTGCTTCCCTGCGACCTCGCCTGCCGGAGCTGGTTGCGGCGCTGCACCGGGAAATCCCTTCCGGAGTGGGGTCTCGTGGGTCCATAAAACTTGACGGTAAAGAGATGAACAAGGTGCTTTCCGAAGGAGGGCGGTGGGCGCTTTCTAAAGGATATGCTTCCGACGGCGATGTGGATTTTTCCGAGGGCGGCGGCAGGCTGCCTGGCGCCGATCCGGAAGCGGTTTCGGATTTCGCGAAACGGCGGGGCTTTGATCAGTTGGGGACGCTTGGGGCGGGAAACCATTTTCTGGAGATAGATGAGGTGGACGAGATCTACTTCCCGGAGGCAGCGGCGGCTTTTGGCCTGTTCCAGGGACAGGCTGTATTCTTCATCCATTCCGGCTCCAGAGGGTTGGGATACCAGGTGTGCGACGACTATCTCGATGTGATGGCCGCATATATAAGGAAGGAGCGGCTGTCTCTTCCAGATCGCCAGCTTGCGTGCGCTCCCATCAACTCCGATGAAGGGCGGCAATATCTTTCCGCGTTGGCGGCGGCGGCAAACTTTGCTTTTGCGAACCGGCAACTGCTGGCGCACCAGACTCGCGAGACTATCCAACGTTTTCTTTCGATGGGACCAAGAGATGCCGGTATCCGGACTGTTTATGATGTGGGGCACAACAACGCCAAGTTTGAGACGCACGAAGTGGAGGGCAAACCGCGGAACGTTCTGGTACATCGTAAAGGGGCGACGTGCGCTCTTGCGCCGGGCAGCCGTGAGCTTCCGCTGGATTACAGGAAAGTCGGCCAGCCGGTTTTCATTCCGGGCGATATGGGGAGATGCTCTTTTGTCTTGTCTGGCGCGCAGGGCGCCGCAAAGCTGTCGTTTGGCTCGACGTGCCACGGCGCCGGACGGCGTCTCGGCCGAACCGCCGCCAGGCGGAGTCTGCGGGGAAAGTCTGTCTTCGACGAAATAGCGAAGTGGGGGGTGCTTGTGGCTTGTGCCTCCCGCAAAATGCTCGCCGAGGAAATCCCGGAGGCCTACAAAGATGTCACCGCTGTGGTGGATGTTGTCGAGCGCGCCGGGATTGCCAGGAAGGTGGCGCGGCTTCGCCCCGTAGCTGTTATAAAAGGTTAAGAATCCAACGAAAGCGGCCGGGTTACAGCAGTTCGTCTCCCACGGTTTTTTTCAGCGATGGCGGCGCCGTCTGGTTTGCGCGTTCCGGGATTGTTCCCAGCTTGAATGGTAGAATCACCCCGCTTGGGCTGTCCGGCAGCAGCGTTTTTCCCGTGGCGGGATCTATCTTGGCGAACGCGATGCCGGCGGGGACCGGGAAACTCCGGTCCGGGACAAAGGTCAGCACGCTTTGCATGAAGCTTCCCCACACAGGCAGCGCGACCAGGGCGGCCGACTGTCTGCCGCCCAGCGACTTTGGCGTGTCGAACCCTATCCAGACCGCCGTCATCATGTCCGGCGAGCCGCCGACGAACCACGCGTCGGTGTTCTCGTTGGTGGTTCCGGTTTTGCCCGCAAGGTTTGGGGAAAGCTTTCTGTAGGCGGCTCCGGTTCCGCTGCGCAGAACTTCCTGCATCAGCCGGACTGTCAGGTAGGCGGTCTCAGGCGATATCGCCGGGACGGTCTGCGGTTTGGCCTGCTCCAGGATATTGCCGGTTGCGTCTTGCACCTTCCAGATGAAAAACGGCGTGGGCCGCTGTCCGCTGTTGGCGATGGTTGAATATGCTGTTACAAGTTCGAGCGGCGTGACACCGAGCGACCCGAGCGCGATTGAGAGGTTCCGCTCGATAGGGGATGTAATGCCGAGGTTTTGCGCCATCCGTATGGCCGAGTCCACGCCTATTTCGCTCAGCAGGCGCACCGTGGCGATGTTGCGGGATTTTGCCATTGCCTCAAGCAAGGTTATGGGGCCCAAAAACGTGCCGTCGTAGTTCTTCGGCTTCCACAGTATGGTGTTTGATCTTTCAAGCTCGATCGGGGAATCATAGACAGTGGAAATTACGGTTTTCCCTTTATCAAGCGCCGCTCCGTAGATGATAGGTTTGAAGGCCGAGCCGGGTTGCCGCCGCGCCTGCAGCGCCCGGTTGAATTGCGACGCGGCGAAGTCCACTCCGCCGACCATCGCAAGCACCCCTCCAGTGTGCGGATCAAGGCACAACAGCGCTCCCTGCAGTCCTTCGTAATTATTTCGCTCCTCGATCTGCCGCACTCCTTCCCTCAAAGTGTCGGTGGCGATCGTCTGAATCTGTTTGTCGATGGTCGTGTAGATCCTCAATTCGGTCCGGTTGACCGTTTCCATGCCGTATCTGTCCTGAAGGTACAGGCGGATGTATTCGAGGAAATAGTCAGCCTTTGATTTGAAGCTGGGTGGAGGCGCTATAACTATAGGGGCGTTGTAAGCTTTTTCCGCTTCATCCGCGGTAATGATTTTTTCTTCGGTCATTCGGCGCAGCACATATCGCTGCCGTGCCTTTGCCTTGTCGAAATAGTTTCGCGGCGAGTATCGGGAAGGAGCCTGCGTGATTCCCGCCAGCAGGGCGCTCTCCGCCAGGTTAAGAGAGGCCACGCTCTTGCCGAAATAGGTCTGCGACGCCGCTTCGACGCCGTAGGCACCGTCTCCAAGGTAAATCTGGTTCAGGTACAGGTACAGGATGTCTTCTTTTGACATCTTTTTCTCGATACGGTAGGCGAGGATGACTTCTTTTACCTTTCGCTTGATTTTTTTCTCTGGCGTGAGAAAGAGGGATTTGATCATCTGCTGAGTGATCGTGCTTCCGCCTTGCGCGAATTCTCCCGAGAACACGTCCTTTACCAGCGCGCGGGTGATTGCTATGAGGTCCACCCCTTTATGTTTGAAGAAGTGCGCGTCTTCGGCCGCCACGAAAGCTTTTATTACATAGGGGGAGATGGTTTTATAGGGAACAAGCGTTCGTCTTTCGATGAAGATTTCGCCGATGACCTGATTATTACGGTCGAAAATCTTGGAAGTGACGCTTGGCCGGTACGCCGAGGGTGATTCAAGAGAAGGAAAATCTCCGAAAATGATCAGTATCGCCAACCCGGATACGGCTCCCAGCATGAAAAAGAACGCGGAAGTGAAAAACATAAGGATCAGTTTTTTCCATGGGAACCTGTCAGATTTTTCATCGATCAGCGGATTGCTCAACTCATTGCCTCGTTGTCTGAGTTAAAAGAAATAATCATTATACCAAGGTTGCGCGAAGTGATATGGGTTCCGGTTATCGTGGGCGGTTTCTTTTCGCTCAATCGAAGCCGACTGGATATTAAGCGCAATGTTTTCGACAAGAGCGCAGCCTTTGCTTTGCCTCTTTGGATTGCCTGGCATTTCACGCGGCATCCATACGATAGTCTGCTGCAAGTAAGACAGTTTTGTGCGGAAATGTCCGACGTAATAGGCTTAATTACAGGCATTGGAGGCATTGAGCGAGCCGCCAATGCTAACTGGAGTTGAACCCGCCAAGCCGGATACTATCCGCTGTGTTGTTGTTTTAGTGTGCGTGTCTTTGCCGCGTTCTTCCTTACTCACGTATTACAATTACAATATAAAGAACCGGTAACATAAGGGTGTTCGGGCGGTCTTGATGGCCCCCAAACAGGTGCTTTGATTGAGTAACATGCCGCTGGAAGCAGGCCGGCCGCCTCGCGGAGATGACATGAAACGAATTTGTCGCAATTTGTTGATGTCGGCGCTTTTTTTGGCCTTTTTGCGGATATTTGCGGGATGCTCCGGCGGCGATTGGCATTTTGTTTTCACCGCCGAGATCATGAGCGATCAACTCTCGGACGGGCACATCAGGTTTACCGAAGGGCCTCCCGATATTTATGACGTTACCCAGGGGCCTTCCACCCTGTTTTTTGGGTTTGATGCCGACGGCAGGGAATACCGGGCTTTTCTCGATTTTCCTCTTGATGGTTCCAGCGGACAGGATGTTATTCCAAGAGACGCCAAGATCGAATCGGCGACTCTGACCGCGCGTATCGTGAGTATGAATTACGCGTCGACGGTTCAGACTCTTCTGGATCTTGTTTCGTATACCCCCAGGGGGCTTATATCAAGTGACTATGATGCGCTTCTTCTCACTTCAAGCGGTTCCTACGCTTATCGCGCGTTCGATCTTTTCTCAAGCGATGTCGGGCGTTATGTGAAGATAGATGTTACGTCGCTGATGCGCGAGGCTCAGGCGTTGGGGCTTTCGGAATTCCAGGCGCGCTTTTGTCTGGATTTCATTCCGGGCGCCGACGGGTTTGTGGGCATAGACGACTCGGTGGCGTTTACCGCTCCTCTTTTGATCGTCCGCTATTATTTCTGACGGCGCTGGTTTCCGTTGTAAAATTTTTTTGTGTCTGCCAACAGAAACCGCAAAAAGATATCCGAGCTGGACGCGATGGCGGCGGGGCTTGCGCACGAGATCCGCAACCCGCTGAACTCCCTTTTCATCAACAGCCAGTTGATCGAAGAGATGATAGCGGAGCTTCCGGACGAAATAACCCCTCAGAAGGAAGAGCTGCTTTCCCTCGCCCTGGCAAATATGAATGTGACCAGGCGGTTGAACGAGACTCTTTCGGGGTTTTTGCGGTTTGCCCGCCCGTCGGCCATGGAACTTGACCAGGTGGAGCTGAACCGTGTCGTTGCGGAGACTCTGAACTTTCTCGATGTCGATTTGGCGCGCCGGGGGATTGTTCCCGTAGTCCGGTATCATCCGTCCGGGCTTCCGCTTTTGGCGGACGAAAAGCAGCTTAAACAGGCGCTTCTGAACCTTCTCCTTAACGCCGAGGAGGCGTTAGACAAGGAAGATAAGCTGATTCGCGTTACTACCGGCGTGCGGCGCGGGCGTCCCTATGTTCGGATTCAGGATAACGGACGCGGGATTCCAGCCTGTGAGCGTCGCCATATCTTCCAGATTTTCTTCACTACCAGACGGGGGGGGAGCGGACTTGGGCTTCCCATCGTCCGCCGGATCGTCCGGCAGCACGGCGGCTCCGTCTCTGTTCGAAGCAAGGAAGGGATAGGCACAACGGTTACGGTTACGCTTCCGTTCGAGTCGCAGTTTCGCGCCATGTTTCCGGGGCGGCAGCGGCTTGCGCTTCCGGCGGGGACGCCGGGGCCGGGGCGGGAAGCGACCGCCGAAGAGCAAAGCGCCGGGACGCAAGAGGAGGCCAAATGAGCGATATGGGGCGGGTTTTTGTCTTCGACGACGATGCCGACAGCCTGCAAAGCGTTGTCACCGCGCTGCGCCGCGACGGGTTCGAAGTTGTTCCTTTCGCCGACCCCAAAGCCGGCCTTGACCGCCTTGCCGAAGGAAACGTGGACGTGATCGTCACGGACTTGAGGATGCCCGGTTTTACCGGGATGGATGTTTTGCGGCATGCCGCGCGGCTGAATCCTGATGTGCCCGTGGTGATTCTTACCGCCTACGGTACGGTCGATGGCGCGGTGGATGCCGTGCGCTCCGGAGCGTCCGATTTTCTTATGAAGCCGGTGGAGATACCACGGTTGCGCGCGGCGGTATTCAAGGCGCTCAAAGAGCGCGGGATGCGGCGCGAGATCGGGCGATTGCGGGAGGAGGCGGGGCGTACCGCGGGCGTGGAGGGGATCATCAGCGCTTCCCGCGCCATGGAGGATGTGCTGCGCAAGATCCGCCTGGTCGCTCCCACGCGCATGAATGTGCTCATTACCGGCGAGAGCGGAACGGGAAAGGAACTGGTTGCCCGCGCGATCCATCACTTAAGCCCTCGCGTTGGGCAGCCGTTTTTGCCGCTAAACTGCGCCGCTATCCCGGAGACGCTTCTTGAATCCGAACTGTTCGGGTATGAGAAGGGGGCTTTCACCGGCGCGACAACCGCCCGGCCCGGAAAACTGGAAAGCGCAAAAGGCGGCACGCTTTTTCTGGACGAGGTGGGGGATGTTTCGCTTTTGATCCAGTCAAAGCTTTTGCGCGCTATCGAGCAGAAGGAAATATTGCGGGTGGGCAGCTCCCAGGTGCTACAGGTTGATGTCCGTATCCTTGCCGCCACGAACCGCGACTTGAAAGTCCTTGTGGAAGAAAAGACTTTCCGTGAGGATCTTTTCTATCGGCTGAATGTCTTTGGCATCCAGGTTCCCCCTTTAAGAGAGCGGCGGGAGGATATACCGAAGCTATCCGAACATTTCCTGGAGGTATTGAGCCGCGAAAACTCGACGCCTCGAAAGCATCTTTCCCCCGTGGCCATGAAAGCTCTTTTAGCGTATCGCTGGCCAGGCAATGTCCGGCAGCTTCGTAACGCTCTTGAGACCGCTACACTTGTAAGTTCCGGAGATACTATTGATGTCGGCGATCTTCCGGCTGAAGTTACGCGGGAGAGCGTGCCTCCTTCTTCCCCTGAACCGATTCCTTTGCCAGCTTCCCGCACGCTGACCGAAATAGAACTGGACGCCATCCGCGACGCTCTTGCCAAAACCGGCGGCAACAAGACGATGGCTGCCAAGTTGCTTGGGATCGGGTTGCGCACACTGCACCGCAAGGTGAAGGAATACGGAATAGACTGAACCCGGCAAAGGATAAACCCAGATCCGTCATTAGAGGTGGCATGGCCGGTATTCACAGCGGACAAAAATCGCGAAAGGGGTTCTCCAACGAGGGCATAGGTTTCCAAGCGTAGCCAAGGACGGCGAGAGCGAAGGAAACCTGCAGTCGAAGTGAGCCAAGGACGGCGAATGGAGACGGCCTCGGGGGAGAAGCCCCTCCGCGATGTCCGCTGTGATTGATGTTACTCAAACATTCCTCCAGAAATACTGCGGAAATGTGCTTAAAAATAAACTAATGGCCGTCATTAGAAATTAATGCCTGATGATGGACCTGGTTTATCCGGTTGAGGAACAGATAAAGAATATGAAGCAGAAAGAGGACAAGGATATAAATATATGGTGTGCCCTATATCTTTTTTGGAGGTTATATGCCGCATGATTTCTTTCGCCTGCTGTTTATCTTTAACCGTGTCCGTGCAGGGTTTGTCCTCACGGTCCTCCTGCTCTGTGCCATGTTGAGCGACTCTCCGGCATTTGCCGCCGCTCTTGGTCAGCCCAAATCGGTTATTTTTTATCCCAGGGCCGCGCAGTTGACAGTGGAAGAACGTCTGAAGCCCCAGGATCTGCCCGGTGGCGGCAAAGGGGTGGTGTTACGTCTGCCTATCCACGCCGACCGGCAGTCCTTCTCTCTGAATATTACCGACGGGCATGTTTCAGGGCTTGTCTGGCAGGAGGTAGAGGTGGACGACGAGTCTTCCGGACAAGGAGAGCGCGGAGCCTTGCTGCGGGAACTTTCCGCTGCCCGCGCCGAACTGGCTCTTGCCCGCGCGGCGGTTACGGTCAACAAAAAACGCGCGGAACTGCTGTCAAAAGCCGGAGATTCCGGTGAAAGAATAAAAGGCGTGGATGAAGTGGAAAAACTCGATGCCCTCCTTGGCAGACAGCTCACCGCTCTGATGGCGGAACGTCCCGCATTGGAGCGCAATGTCGAAAACCTGCAGCGCCGCTTCGAGAAAGCTGAACAGAAACTTGGGGTTCTTGGGGGAGAAATATTGCGTGAGATGAGCGTTACCGTGGCCCTTGACGGCGCTCCCGACACCGTGACCGCGCGCTATACCTACATGCTGCCCGGTTGCGGATGGACCCCTGTATACACGGCCGAGGCGCTGCCGGATAAAGGCATGGTTGTCTTTACCCAAGAGGCGGATCTTTGGCAGAACACCAGAATCCAGTGGAATAACGCGGACATAACCGTGGCTACCAACACGCCCGACAGCCGCCCGGCTCCCGGCTTGCTGCCGGCCTGGCTGCTACAAGTCTACCGGCCTCAACCTGTCATGGCTCGGAGCAAGATGATGGCGAACACCGAACTTTCCCAGTCCATGCCTGTAATGTCGGAGGAATATGCGGAAAATGAGATGATGGATGCGCCTTCCACTGAAGCTCCCCCAATGCCTATTCGGGAGGAAAAAACCACCTTCGCCTTATGGCGCGTTGGCAAACGCGGCATTCCTGTCGGCAGTTATTCGCGCGTCATCCTGGCCAAGGAGCAATGGAAGGCCGATTTCTACTACACGGTTCGGCCCATGCTGGAGCCCAGGGGCTTTTTGACGGCGGCGGCCAAGCCCGCGAAACCGGTGGATCTGCCGCAGGGACCGGCGATATTTATGGTTGACGGCACTATAATCGGCAGTTCTTCCCTGGCCTTGTACGGAGATAGTCTCAAGCTGTATTTCGGAGCGGACCCGCTGGTTACCGCCACCATGCGTAGCGAACAGCGCCAGAGCGGGGAAAGCGGCCTGATTTCCAAAGACCAGACCATCACCTGGAACTGGTCCATCACTGTCAAAAACGGACGCGCCAAGCCGGTGATCGTGCAGGTGGAAGATCCAAGCCCCGAAAGCGGGGATGGGGCCATAAAGCTTGATGTCACCTCGAATCCCAAACCGGAACTGAATAACAAAGCCTACACCTGGCGTTTGTCGCTGGAGCCGGGGGAAACGAAACAGATTGACCATTTGGTCAAGGCCGCGGCTCCAAAGGAAATCTCGCTTTCGCCGGGCCGCTAACGTTCGCGAAGATGTAAAGCGGCGGGAGCGCGCGCTGTAACGGCAAGATATTATGCCTGGGTTGCCAAGCTTGGCGGCCCAGGCATATCTGCGCAAAAAACGGTTATGGCGTAATGGTTGTTATGAGCAAGGTTGCAATACCTCCGATAAGATTACAAAGTGGAAAGACGCAGCCTTGCATAGCTACATGCAAGCGTCTGGCGATGGCGATGGGTACAACTGACAGAATAACGGAAGCTACCCTTGATGCTCTTGCCAAAACCAGCGTGGCGGTTTCTAAGCTGATCGGTATCGGATTTCGCGCATTGCCCGCTCGCAATCAATGCGCATTCCTGACAAAGCATGTTTTTGTACTCTCCCGGGGATTTTATTGTGATTGAGAATATAAAATGCGATGTAAAGAAGTTGTTGGGAAAAGAAAAGTCCGGACATGCCTACGACCATGTTTTTCGTGTTTATAAGACAGCTATGCGTTTATGTAAAAATGAAAAAGCGGATGCGGAAATTGTTGCCCTGGCTTCTTTTTTACATGATTGTGATGATTATAAAATTTTCGGAAAAAAATATGCAGACAATTTGATAAATGCCAAAAACATAATGGCTGCTTCTAACGTAAACAAAGAAAAACAGCAAATAGTTTGCGATATAATTCAAAATATGGGATATAGCAAGTCTTTAGCTGGAATTCGCCCTGAAACTATCGAAGGCGCAATTGTTTCGGACGCCGATATGCTTGATGCTATTGGCGCTCTTGGTATTACACGTTGTCTTGCGTATGCGCTTGATAAATGCGAAGGACATATTTTCGATAAGGATATTTATCCAGAATTAAACTTGTCACACGAAGAGTACAAAAGGCCAAACAGAAAGTCAGATAATTTTATAAATCATTTCTTTGAAAAGCTTTTGAAAGTTAAAAATCTTATGATGACAGATTCAGGGAAAAAAGAAGCTGAAAAAAGGCACGATGTTATGGTTGTATTTTTAAGACAGTATTTCGCGGAGCAAAATTTAGACAATTGGGGAAAGTTTTTAGAGAGATTTCTTGCAGGTGATTTTTAATATGAAACAGAAAGAGGACAAGGATATAGATTTTTCGGATATCCCTGAAATCCTTGACTGGACAGGTGTTGCGCGAGGCAAACTCTATCGTCCCGTCAAAAGACATCTGACCTTGCGTCTTGACGCCGATGTCCTGGAATGGTTCAAGCGCAAACATTCCAAATACCAGACAGCGATCAATACTGCCTTGCGTCATTATATAAATACGCAAAACTGACCCATGGTGGCGATGGGTGTTGAACGGGAACAAATGATGGAATAAAGGAAGCTCTCGCGATGCCTTTGCCAAAATCGGCGTAAACAATACGGCGGCTTTATGGCTACTCTGTATCGGGTTGCGTACGCTACATTGAAAGGTGAAGGAGTGCGGGATAGGCGGAGCGTAATACGAACGAATATCACCCCGCGCGAAGGATCATGAGCGTAACTTTCGCGCACTTCGACTATTAGCCTCAAAACGACGGATCGTAGTTATCTGAGAGTAGTTTTCAATCTTGACATGCTGTGGCTAAGTGGCTACAAATAGAGCGTGCAAAACCTTATCAACAAAACCTCAACCTTTTTGCAGTGGATCGACGCAATGAAAGACCAGAAAGGACGCGCGCGTATCCTTATCCGTATCACGGCAGCCGAAAACGGTAATTTTGGCGACTGCGGATCTGTTGGTGATGGAGTTTCGGAAATGCGGATACATTTCGGACCTGGTTATCGGGTGTATTTCGCGCAAGAGGGCAAAAATGTTTACCTGCTTCTTGCCGGAGGCGACAAAGCTACACAGAAACGCGATATCACGCGATCAAAAGAGATGTGGAAAAAGCTGAAAAAGGTGGGAATCCTATGAGGATCAGCAAATTCAACGTATCGGAACACTTGGATAATGAAGAAGTGATTGCTGAATACCTTGCGGCGGCTATGGAAGATTTTGATATGGATATTTTTCTTGCCGCTCTGAGTGAAGTCGCAAAAGCGCGGGGAATCTCGCGTCTTGCCGAAACAGCGGGCCTTAACCGGGAAAGTCTGTACAAAGCGCTTTCGCCGGGA
>WRHP01000002.1 GCA_009783195.1 Syntrophorhabdaceae bacterium
GGGTATGGGAAAATTAGGATCTTAAACTCTCAAGGAGGGCAACATGCGGAAAGGTTTAGTCTTAGTATTGGCGGCTGTCCTAGTGGTGGCGTTTGCCGCCCCGGCGATGGCGGATCTGAAAGTTACCGGGTTTTACCGCGCGAAAGCGATGTACTCGAATTTTTTCAACATGAGTAGTGCTTCTCCGGTTCAGAGGAAGCATGACGACAGCTCTGCGTACACCGAGCAGCGCATGCGTATCAAGTTCGACATGGGCACCGAAGTCGCCAGAGCGATACTTCACCTGGAAAGCGACATGAACTGGGGGCAGACCGGTAATGCTGGTAGTTCCAACGCTGGCGCTGGCCGGAACAGCGGCGGCGCTCTTTCCGCCGACGCGGTCCAGCTCGAAACTAAAGAAGCCTATGTATGGTTCAGGGTTCCCGATACATCCTTTACCTCCACCGTCGGTATGCAGATGGTGAGCGATCACTATGCCGGCATCTTTGCCAACAACGCCCGTATGACCAGCATCTTCGTCAACGGCCAGTTCGAGCCGGTTAAAGTGACTCTCGGTTGGGGGAAGCTGTTTGAAAACAACCCAAGCAGAACCGACGATGTTGACATGTATCTTGCCTCGGCGCAGTTTGCCCCGTCAAAGGATATGAATGTCGGCGTCAACTTCTACTACTTGAATGATCAGTCCGGCCGCGCTCAGGGTGGCAGTTTTAATGGTAGTCCTTGGAGTATCGGCGCTAATCAAGGAATGGGAATAGGACTAAATCATCGCAAGGTCAATCTTTATATGCCGGGCGTAAACTTCGCGATGAACGCCGGCTCGGCCAAGATCTCCGCCTTCGGTTTCTACCAGTTTGGTAGAGCTTCTTCACTTAGTGATGGTCTGGACAGCTTTGATGTCAGAGCCTGGGCGCTCGATCTTCGCGGCGATCTCAAGGTCGGTCCCGGCAACATCTTTGTGGAAGGTTTCTACCTCAGCGGCGACGATCAGAGCAAACGGCCTGCTGGCGCCAGATCCGACTACAGATCCCCAATCACTTTGGGCAACTACACGGGCGGTCTTGCCAACGGCAACAGCAGCTTCACCCGCACCAGAATGTACTTCCTGTTCGGCTTCGACGGCCAGAACGTCAACCAGTGCATCATTGGCTGCACGAACAACGTGCTCGGCCAGAGCTATGGTAACAACGGCAATGGTCTGTGGCATGTGGCTTCCGGCTACTCCCAGAAGTTCACCGAGAAGCTGAAGGGCGAGTTCAACATCGGCTACGCCGAGGCAGCCGCCAGCAATAGAGTTGCTGGGGTTCACAGCAGAGGCATTGGTCTTGAGACCAACGTGAGAGCCGACTACAATGTTTCGAAGGGGCTGGATCTCAGCTTGGCATTCAGCTACCTGAACGCGGGCGGTTATCTCATGAACGCCCAAAACAGCGGCGCTAAAGAGGATCTGCAAAGAAATTACTACATGCTGTTCGCCAGACTGAACTACGCTTTCTAAGTTCTCTTACGGCAAGCTAAGCTAAACAACGCGGCCCACGGGGTTTTCCCCGTGGGCCGTTTCTTTTTGATCACACGCTAGGCTTGCCAGGTTGAAATGGGGCATTACCCCTCTATGTTTTTTATGAGACGTGACCCATAGAGAACTCCCCGGAAGCCGGTTTTTTGGGGTTTGTCCGGCATGGCGCATTCCGTTTGGTTTGGCCGCCCTGGTTTAAACCGTCCATGCCCATAGAGCAGTTTTGGTTTAAATGCTTACATGCGCGATGCTGTCATAGCGATTGACCAGCTAATGGATGGTGACAGGGTTGGATTCCCCAACTCCTCCTTGGTTGCTAAAAAAGCGACAAGAGATTAGGATGAAAAAAAGTGGGGGCTGTGACTAAAAGCCGCCGCTCGGCGAGGTTTTATATATGACGCAAGTCAATATGATGCCGGTAGAGGTGCATTTTAAACCCTCTGGAAACTATTGGATCGCAGCGTGCCCAAGTCTTGACATCGTCACTCAAGGGGAAAGCTTTACTCGGGCCAACGAAAATATGGCGGAAGCTCTTCTTCTGTTTTTTGAATCATGCCTCAAGCGTGGCACGCTTGAAACTGTGCTGGTCCAGGCAGGCTATTCAAAAATAGAGGTAGAGACGTTTACAGAGACCGCTAAAACCTACCTTGCCCAACCATTACAGGCATCTGAAGAAGAATGCCGCGTCTAAAAAACCCCAAAACAGGAAAACCCTCTAAAAAGTTTTTCTTCTGACGGGTTTTGTTTTTGTCCACCAATCTTCAAGCCACCGTGTGTACGAAAAGAAAGACGTGCTGCGGCCTGTCATCATTCCGCAATATGAAGAAATTGGCGTGGAAATAATTCTTGGTCTGTTACGCATAGCAAACATAACACGCGATGAATATGAATCCCTGCTCCGAAAGATTTGATCCATAGCCATACCCCGTATCTGTTAATCATTGTGAATTCTACTATAGTTGCGTTCCTCTTAAAAAAAAGCTGTCCGGCGACGGCTATTGAATACTAAAACTTGTTGTATTTCGCTTTGTTGGTGCGCATAACGAGTTGGGCGCAGCAAGCTATGCCATCTTGCGGCACGGATAATAAAGGACTGCCCGGAGGCGATCTTGGTTGATGCGGGTTAAAGTGTAATGAGCGTGTGAAGCACGATGGCAAAACCGGGTTTTGTTGTTTCCCTGCCGGCGTCAAGCTGTCATGAAACAGGATTTTGCTGTGGCAGAGAGGGTTGCGGCAATGTCGGTATCAGCATGTTTCATCAAAAACAACCCGCAGTGCCAAATGTGCTGGACCGACGCACCTTCTTGACACTTGTGATGGCGCTTGCGATAATTGTATCGCATAAACCATCAGGAGACTATTATGCCTATTTCTATACGACTCCCTGACGATGTTGAAGTCCGGTTGAAAAACCTGGCCGCGCTGACCGGGCGCAGTAAAACCTTTTATGTTACCGAGGCTGTTCTTGAACATCTCGACGACCTGGAGGATTTGTATCTGGCCGAGCGCGAACTTGAGGCAATCCGTGCGGGCAAGTCGGAGCTTGTATCACTCGAAGAAATGATGAAACGCTATGGCATGGAAGGTTGAATTTTCGTCGCTGGCTCAGAAAAACCTTGAACAGCTTGACCCTCAGATTGCACGACGCATATTTTCGTTCATGCGCAACCGGGTTGCAAATCTCGACAACCCGCGCAGTATAGGGGAACCACTTAAAGGTTCGCGGCTTGGCGAGTTCTGGAAATACCGCGTAGGCGACTGGCGAATAATCGCCAGCATTGAGGACGATATTTTGCGCGTCATCGTTGTGCGTATAGGTAACCGTAGAGAAGTTTACCGGAGTTCGAGGTAAAGCCTGCGGACTGAAGCTATGCGAACGCAATCAGCCGCCAAAGAAAATTCGCCCCTTGCCGTAACTCCGCCGATACGGCCGCATATGCCGTGGCGTGTGGCTACCGTGCAAGCCCTGCCGGAATTCCGCTTGCGCGTCCAATTCCTGGATGGCACTGAGGGAACGGTGGATCTTGCAGCACTCGTCCGGTCGCCCGGAGCCGGAGTTTTCTCCGCTCTTGCCGACCCAGCGCTATTCGCTCAGGCGCGCGTCGAGTGTGGTGCTGTAACGTGGCCTGGCGGCGTTGATCTCGCCCCGGACGCAATGTACGCTGAAATCAGAAAGACCGGAATATGGGTTTTGTTGTAGACGAAGAGGGGTTTATAACGCGGCTATTGTCCATACGGATATTTTTGTTCATTTTGACTTGCCGACCCCGACCTCATAGAAGCCTGCCTGTATGGAGAGGCTCCCATAGACCAAGAGGCGCGACGCCCTTCTCTTGACGCAACAGGCCGAAATTACATATACTTAGGAGTTTGTTTTCGCATGAGAAAGGGGCTGCCGGGTGTTTGAGTCGCTGTCTGAAAAGTTTCAGGGCGTATTAAAAAAGCTGCGTGGTCATGGCCGCATCACAGAAAGCAACATCGATGGGGCCTTGAACGAAGTCCGCATTGCCCTGCTTGAGGCCGACGTCAATTACAAGGTAGTCAAGGATTTCGTCGCAGGCGTCCGGGCGAAGGCGCTGGGGGCGGAGGTGCTTGCTTCCCTTTCGCCGGATCAGCACTTTATCAAGATAGTCCACGACGAGATGTCGAAGTTGATGGGGGCCAAGGCGCAGGATCTGAACTTGGCCCGCAAGCCTCCGGTTCCCGTTATGCTTGTCGGGCTTCAAGGCTCAGGCAAGACCACATCGTGCGGCAAGATCGCGCTGTACCTGCAAAAGAACAAACGCTCGCCGTATCTTGTTCCCGCCGATGTTTATCGTCCTGCCGCAATCGAGCAGCTTAAAGTTTTGGCGCGCCAGATCGATATTCCCTGCTTTGATTCCCGCGCCGATCAATCTCCGGTTGATATTTGCCGCGAGGCGCTCAAATACGCGGAACTGAACGGCTACGACACGCTTTTGATCGACACCGCGGGCCGTCTCCACATCGACGCTCCCCTTATGGAAGAGTTGTCCCGTATAAAGGCGGCGGTTGATCCTGCGGATATCCTGCTGGTAGCCGACGCGATGACCGGCCAGGATGCGGTAAACGTCGCTAAATCGTTCCACGACAAGATTGGTTTGACAGGTGTTGTACTCACAAAGATGGACGGCGATGCCCGAGGCGGCGCGGCTCTTTCCATAAAGGCGGTGACCGGCGCGCCGGTCAAGCTGGTTGGCGTGGGCGAGAAACTCGATGCGCTGGAACTGTTCCATCCGGACCGTATGGCCTCCCGCATACTGGGAATGGGCGATATCCTCACCTTCGCCGAGAAGGCGCAGGAGCAGGTTGACGAAAAGCAGGCAAGAGAGCTGGCGAAGAAGTTGCGCCGCAACGAGTTCACCCTCGAGGATTTCCGCGACCAGCTTTTAAAGCTGCGTAAAATGGGATCGGTCGAGGATCTGCTCGGAATGATCCCCGGTATCGGCGGGAAGATGAAAGAGTTGAAGGGGATGGCTCCCGACGAGACGGAGCTCAAAAAAACGGTGGCGATCATCGACTCCATGACGGTCAAGGAGCGCCGCAACGCCAAGCTGTTGAACGGCAGCCGCCGTAAAAGGATCGCCGCTGGAAGCGGCACCACGGTGCAGGATGTAAACCGCCTGATGAAAAACTTTCAGCAGGCGGAGGAGATGATAAAGCGGATGACAAAAGGCGGCAAAGGGATGGGAAGGAACTTCCCCTTTTTCCGCTGATGGTTGTGGTACTGTAGCGTTATTCCATTACGTTTAGGCAGGAGGAACGGTTCATGGCGGTAAAGATCCGGTTGTCGCGGACGGGGCGCAAGAAAATGTCCTACTACCGTGTCGTGGTCGCGGATTCCCAGTCGCCCCGGGACGGGCGGTGCATCGCGTATGTAGGCACTTACGCTCCACGCGAAAATCCGGCAAAGATTGTGATCAACGACGAAGTCACCCTGAAATGGCTCTCCAGGGGCGCGCAGCCCACGGAAACGGTGAAGAGCCTGCTGAAAAAGAGCGGCACGTGGAAGAAATTCCAGGAGTCGAAAACCGCCTCTCCGGCCTGAATCTTTTGGAAGTGGGCCGGGTAACCGGCCCGCACGGGCTTCGCGGCGAAATCCGGGTGCGGATGCATTCGGGCGACGCGAGCGGGGTTTTGCAGGTTCGGCGGGTGTGGCTTTCAGGACAAGCCTTCGAGCGGGAATATGAGGTGGTCGGGGCGCGGCAAGCCGGCGGCTGCGCTCTTTTTTTATTGGAAGGGATTCGTGCGCTGGACGAGGCGGAGAGCCTTGCCGGCGCGCGCGTATTTGTGCTTCGCGATGACCTCCCTAAGCTTCCTGAAGACGAATTCTACTGGGCCGATGCGGCCGGATGCTCGATAATAAGCGAGTCGGGCGAGATCCTTGGTGAGGTGACCGGCGTTGCGCCGGGAGCGGCTCATGATTGGCTTGTCGTTACCCGGAAGGACGGAGGGGAGGCGTACCTGCCTGTGGTGGCGGCTTTCCTGCGAAAAGTCGATATCCCCGCCCGCCTAATCATTGCTTCTCCCCCCGATGGATGGTAATCGGAAAGAGCGGTAAATGCTTGCATGGGTGATGCAGCCACGGCCTTATCGCGGCTGACCGGCCAATGGATGGCGGCAACAGCCATTTCACTTTTTCAGAATATGCGGGCACTTGAACCAAAAACGCTCTAAACCCTTTCAAGCCGGAGAGGATACATCTTTGCGGATCGATGTTCTGACGCTGTTCCCAGGGATGTTTGAGGGACCGCTTTCCCACAGCATTTTGGCGAAGGCGCGGGAAGCCGGGCTTCTTGCGGTCGAGGTCCACGACCTGCGGCGGTACGCGGAAGGAAAGCATCGGATTACCGATGAGCCTCCATTTGGCGGCGGCGGGGGAATGGTGATGAAACCGGAGCCGATCTTTGCCGGGGTCGAGGCGCTGGCGGAAAATTTCGGGCCGGGCAAGGTTATCCTTCTTTCTCCCGCGGGAAAATGTTTTTCCTCCGATATCGCAAAGCGGCTTGCGAGCGAAGAGCGCCTGGTTCTTATTTGCGGCAGATACGAGGGGGTTGATCAGCGAGTGGCCGATTACCTTGCTGACGAGGAGATCTCCATTGGCGATTACGTCCTGTCCGGCGGAGAGCTACCTGCGATGGTGTTGATAGATGCGGTTGCCCGCTTTTTGCCGGGGGTGCTCGGCGATCCGGAGGCACCCCACAAAGACTCATTTTCCGAAGGGGTGCTCGAAGCGCCTCATTATACCCGCCCGCGAGTGTTCCGTGGGTGGGCGGTTCCCGATGTGTTGCTGTCCGGCGACCACGGCGCGGTGGATGCGTGGCGCAGGGAAGAGGGAAAGCGGCGGACCTTGCTCGCCAGACCGGACCTGGCCAAAGAGGAAGAAGAGGAATAAAAACAATGGTTTATCTGTGTGAAGTTTGCTTTGTCTTGTGAATGGTTATCTTGAAGCATGTGTATTGTTATGTAAGTGATATATCAAGAAAATATAAGGTTTATTAGCGGCGCTTTTTGTCTGCGCCAGATGTTTAGTTGGGCGGGTGTACTCGAAAGAATATTCTGATGCGCATAGGGAATGCCTGTGAAATATCCGGGTTAGGTGGCACGCTGGTGTATCATTTATAGGGGCTGGACATGCCGACAGTAAACCCGAGAATCAATATCACCGTACCAATTGAAGTTGCCGCCTTGTTGCGCAAGAGGGCTCGGCGCCTGAATGAACCGATGTCTAAAACTGCCTTGAAAATGATTCTGGATGCCATGGAAGCGGACGATTTTGCCGGACTCGGCGACAATCGTTTGTCCGAGGCAAAAGAATGGTTACCGCATGAAGAGGTTTGGGAGTAAGTGTATACAATCGTTTACGCTCCTAAAGTCCTCAGCGAGGACATTCCGGCATTGTCTGCCGTGGAAAAAGCCCGAATCAAGCAGGCGATAGAGGAGCGCCTGACCGTTAATCTTCTTAAAATAGGAAAGCCGCTCAGGTATTCCCTGAAAGGTTTAAAGCATCAGAGGGTCGGAAGAGATTTGCGGATTGTCTATCTGATAGAAAGAGAACAGGTAAAAATTGTCAAAATTGGTTATCGTTGCGAAATTTATGAAGATTAGCCGGATGAGGTCTTGCGCTTAAGGTCCGCCATGCTGGCCGGAATCCGGTTTTTCCGCGAGCCGGTTTAAGAATGTGTTTTAGATGCCGAATGTATTGAACCGATACAATGAATTGACAGACAAGCGGTTGGTGTAATAAATTATAGGGCTTGTTCGATGTAGGCAAACCGCCTGGAAACTATAAATAAAGGATAAGGATACGGCCATGACGCTCCTTCAGGATGTAGAGGCATCACAACTGCGCAAGGACCTCCCCAAGTTCAACGTGGGTGACACCGTCCGGGTCTTCTCGCGGATCAAGGAAGGCGAGAAGGAGCGCGTCCAATACTTCGAAGGGATCGTCATTGGTTTCCACCGCAATGGCGTCGCGACCACCTTCAAGGTTCGCAAGGAGTCATACGGTGTTGGCGTTGAGCGCACCTACCCGATCCACTCCCCGCTCATCGAGAAGATCGAGGTGAAAAAGCGCGGAGATGTTCGTCGCGCCAAGCTGTTCTACCTGCGCGGAGTGTCCGGCAAGAAGGCCCGCATTCGCGAGAAGAGGGACTGGCTCTCCAAGAAAGGTGTTGTTGTTCCCTCGGAAGGTGTTGCGGCGAATATAGCCGAGGAAGTTATGGTCGAAGAAACCGCGACTGTGGAATCCCCGGCTGTGGAATCACAGGTTGCGGAATCTCAAGCTGTGGAGTCTCAGGCTACGGAACCTCAAGCTGTGGAATCTCCGGAGCAGACCACACAGGAATAGCGCCGCTTTCGGTTGCTTTGCCGTAACGCGAATGGAAGATCTGGAATCAGTTGTGCGCGGCAGAGGGTTTTTGGCCCCGGCGGGCGTTGATGAGGCCGGCAGGGGCCCGCTGGCGGGGCCGGTGGTGGCGGCGGCCGTTATTCTGCCTTCGGATTACGGCAACTCTCTTATTCGTGACTCCAAAAAGTTAAGTCCCGCCCGGCGCGAACGCGCTTTTTCCGTGATACGCGACGATGCCGTATCTTTCGCGGTCGCTTTTGCTTCCCCTGAAGAGATAGACAAAATCAACATCCTGCAAGCCTCGCTGCTTGCCATGCGGCGCGCTGTGGAAGCGCTTTCCTCTCCGCCTGATTTTCTGTTTGTGGATGGCAACCACAGGATTCCATGTGGGCGAAGCATCCTTTGCGGGCTGTTCCAGGAGCCTCTGATCGGCGGTGACGACCGGTGTCTTTCCGTCGCGGCGGCGTCCATATTGGCGAAGGTGACGCGGGACCGGATCATGGCGGAGCTTGATCTGGAATATCCGGAGTATGGGTTTGCCGGCCATAAAGGATATCCGACGTCTAAACATTTTGAGGCGATCCGCCGGTTTGGTCCCTGCCCGATACACCGACGCACGTTCAAAGGAGTCTTTCCATGACTTTTTCGCCGCGTGAGCGGTTAGAGGCCGGACTTGCGGCGGAGGAGCGCGCGTGCCGCTACCTGGAGGCGGAAGGTTTCTCGATCGTTGAAAGGAACCACCGGTCGCGCACTGGCGAGATCGATATAGTTGCCCGGAAAGAAGGGCTTCTTCTGTTTGCGGAAGTGCGGTTTCGCGGCGATGTCGCTTTTGGCTCACCCGAGGATACGGTAAACCTTAAAAAGAGGCTTCGCGTGGTTACGGCCGCCCGGCATTACCTGGCGGATGCCGCGCTTTCCGTCTCGTGGGACGAAGCCCGTTTCGACGTGATCGTGATCGAGGGAACCGGCGAAGACGCAACCTTGCGTCACTACCCGGCGGCGTTTGACGCCAAAGGCAAAGTTCTATAACGGCTTTGCAAGTAATACCAGGTTGCGTTTAATCCGGCCGCAACCTGGCATCAACCATCACCCGAAGAAGTTTTTCGCAAGTTCGTAAAGCTTGGGGTCTACCGTTTTGAGCTGCGAGGTGGCTTCCGAAAGCGGTACGGAGACGATCTTGTTCCCCGCCAGCGCGGCCATCTTGCCGAAGTCGCCCTGGTGGACCATCTCGGTGGCGTGGACCCCAAAGCGGGTAGCCAGCACGCGATCATGCGCTGTCGGAGTTCCGCCGCGCTGAATGTGCCCCAATACAACAAACCGCGTTTCATACTTGGTCCGATGCTCGATCGCCTTCGCAAGCACTTGCGAAATTCCGCCTAGCCGGACATGGCCAAATTCATCTTGCCGCCGTTCCTGCAGGATGAGTTTTCCCTCTTCTCCGGCCTTCTCGGAAAATTGCGCCCCTTCCGCCACGACGACGATCGAGAACAGCTTGCCGCGGCTGTGGCGGCGCAGGATCAGGTCGCAGACCTCGTCCAGGTCGATGGGGATTTCCGGGATAAGGATGACATCGGCGCCCCCGGCGATGCCGGAATAAGCGGCGATCCATCCGGCGTGGCGTCCCATGACCTCGACTACCATAACTCTGTTATGGGATTCTGCTGTGGTGTGAATGCGGTCGATGGCCTCGGTGGCGATGGAGACCGCGGTGTCGAAGCCGAAGGTGAAGTCGGTGCCGTAAAGGTCGTTGTCGATCGTTTTGGGGACTCCCACCACCGGGAGGCCCATATCGTAAAACCGGGATGCCGCTCCGAGCGTGTCTTCGCCGCCGACGGCGATCAGGGCGTCGAGCCGAAGCAACCGGAAATTCTTCAGGACGCGATCTGCTCCATCCGGGCTTTTCAAGGGGTTGGTCCGGGAGGTGCCGATTATTGTGCCACCCACATGGAGGATTCCGGAAACATCTTTTTGATCCAGGTCCATTGGCGACGGTTCCCAAAGTCCCTTCCAGCCGTTTCGCAGTCCAATGACGCGGGAGTTTTGCGCTTCGGATGTGCGCACTATGGCGCGGATCACGGCGTTGAGGCCCGGACAATCGCCGCCGCCGGTTAATACGCCGATTTTCATGGTTTTATATCCTCCTGATGTTGAAGCTCTTGAAACATTATACAGAAGGAAACCGGGCGTAATTGAGAGGCAAGTACTCTTATGGTATTATTCTCGCTTTGCGCCTGTCCGATTTCTCGGGAGAAATAAGGTGTCCAGCGCGGCAGATAAACAAAAAGTCTGTTTTCTATCCGGAAATGAAGCGGTTGCCCGTGGCGCTTTCGAGGCGGGGGCGCAAGTGGCGTCGGCTTATCCCGGCACTCCCAGCACGGAGATCCTGCAGGAATTTGCCCGCTACGAGGGAGTGTACGCCGAGTGGGCCCCAAACGAAAAAGTGGCCGTGGAGGTCGCAATCGGCGCTTCTATGGCGGGAACTCGCGCAATGGCCGTCATGAAGCATGTCGGCGTGAATGTGGCGGCCGATCCGATCTTTACCGCCTCCTACACCGGCGTCGGGGGTGGTCTGGTCATCGTTACGGCGGATGATCCGGAGCTTCATTCTTCCCAAAATGAACAGGACAGCCGCCATTACTCACTTGCGGCTAAAATTCCCATGCTCGAGCCGTCTGATTCCGCGGAGGCGAAGAAATACACCCGGCTGGCGTTTGAGCTTTCGGAAAAATTCGATACGCCGTTTTTTTTGAGGAGCACTACCCGGATTTCCCACGTCAAAAGCGTTGTTTGCTTAGAGGAGCCGTCCGGTCCGGCAAGGCCAAAGGAATTCCGGCGCGATCCGGCGAAATGGGTGATGCTTCCGGTCAACGCGAAGCGCCGCCATGCCCTGGTTGAGGAGCGGACAAACGCGCTGCGGGAATTTGCCGAAACCTTCGCGGAAAACCGGATCGAATGGGGCGACAGATCGCTTGGAATAATTACGGCCGGCGTTTCCTATCAGTATGTGAAAGAGGCGTTTCCCGATGCGTCGGTTTTGAAACTTGGGATGGCGTATCCGTTGCCTGAGCGGCTGATTCGGGAATTTGCTTCGGGAGTATCCCGCGTCGTGGTTGTGGAAGAGCTTGATCCATACATAGAGACGCATGTTCGCGCGCTGGGAATCGCCACGGAAGGCAAGGACCGGATTCCAATCCTCGGAGAGCTTGATCCGCGCGCGGTGCGGCAGGCGATCACGGGCGAAGCGCCGCCGTTGCGCGCCGCGGAACTTCTTCCCCCCCGGCCTCCGAATATGTGTCCCGGTTGCCCCCATAGAGGATTTTTTGCCGCCTTGAAGAAGCTGGACGCGGTTGTGACAGGAGATATCGGCTGCTATACCCTGGCCGCGCTGCCTCCGCTTCAATCAATGGATCTGTGCGTCTGCATGGGCGCTTCCATCGGGGCGGCTCACGGCTTCGAGAAAGCGCTCGGAGGCGAGGGATGCGGAAAGGCCGTGGCTGTAATTGGCGAATCCACATTTTTGCACTCCGGCGTCACCGGATTGATGAACATCGTCTACAATCGCGGGCGCGGAACCGTAGCTTTGCTTGATAACGGCACGACCGCAATGACCGGGGCGCAGGAGAACCCCTCCACGGGGCGGACGCTGCTTAAAGAAGCAACCCGCAAGCTCGACCTCAAGGCGCTGTGCGAGGCGCTTGGCGTGGAGCATGTTTACGTCGTCAATCCTCACGACATCAAGGAGACCGAGGCTATTCTTCGGCGCGAAATAGCCCGGCCGGAGCCGTCGGTTATCATCTCGCGGGCGCCGTGCGTCCTGCTGGCCGAACACCGTAAAAGCAGGAAAGACCGGCCTGTTTATGAAGTCGCGCCGGATTTGTGCGTGGGGTGCAAGGTGTGCGCCCGGTTTGGATGCCCCGCCATCGGGTTTGTGGAAGACAAGGCCCGGATCAACGCTTTGATGTGTGACGGATGCAACCAGTGCCCTCCGCTGTGCAAGGCGCGGGCGATAGTAGAGAAGGCGAATGTTTAATATGCCGCCGGAGGAAAAGCCGTGACGCTGCCGCGCGGAGATATATTCATGGCGGGCGTGGGAGGCCAGGGGGCGCTTCTGGCTTCCGAGGTTTTGGGCGAGGCGTTTCTTTCGCTTGGGTTTGATGTCAAGAAAAGCGAGGTCCACGGCATGGCGCAGCGGGGCGGGGCGGTGACCACTCATCTGCGCTTCGGGCCGAAGGTGTACTCGCCGCTGATAGAGCCGGGGAAGGCGGATATCCTGATCGCGTTCGAGAAGATCGAAGGGTTGCGATTTGCCCATTACCTGCGGCCCGGCGGAATCCTGCTGGTGAACACACAGGAGATAAGCCCTCCTTCCGTGGCGACGGGAAAGGAGCTGTATCCGGCTGATGCCGTTGAACGGCTTAAAGCGGTGACGGATCGCCTGTACCTGGTGGACGCGCTTTCGGCTGCGCTTTCTTTGAAGGAAGTTCGAGCGGTAAACGTGGTGATGATCGGCGCCGGGTCAATGCTTCTCAAACTGCCGGAAGATGCTTGCGAGTTGGCGCTTAAGAAGGTTTTCCCGGAGCGCGTGCTGGACGTGAACATAAAGGCGTTTCGCGCGGGACGCGCGTTGCTGTCGCCAGACGCGTGAGATTGAAGGATAGACAACAGGAGAGGTTGATGATCTGGAACGAGGAATTTGAAACTCTGCCGCGGGAGGCGATAGAGGCGCTTCAGCTCAAGCGGTTGCGCGGCCTTGTGGATAGGGTGTACGGGACGGTTCCGTTTTATCGGGAAAGGCTCGATGATAGCGGGTACCGTCCGGGCGACATCCGGTCGCTTTCGGATCTTTCCCGCCTGCCGTTTACCACCAAGGCCGACCTGCGCGATACATACCCGTTCGGGATGTTTGCCGTGCCGATGGAGCGGGTGGTACGTATCCACGCTTCTTCGGGCACCACCGGCAAGCCGGTCGTCGTCGGCTATACCCGGCGGGATATCGACACATGGGCCGAGCTGATGGCGCGGACGCTCTCCTGCGGCGGGACGACGAAAGGAGACGTGGTTCAAAACGCCTATGGTTACGGTCTTTTCACCGGGGGGCTTGGAGCGCATTACGGCGCGGAGAAGATCGGCGCGGCGGTCATCCCCATCTCCGGAGGAAACAGCAAGCGGCAGATTATGCTGATGCAGGATTTCGGCTCCACCGTCATCACCTCTACGCCGTCGTATGCGCTGAATCTGGCCGAGGTAATGGCGGAAGAGGGAGTGGACCCCTCTTCGCTCAAGCTTCGGTACGGTCTTTTTGGCGCGGAGCCGTGGAGCGAAGGCATGCGCAAGGAAATCGAAAAGAAACTTCGTATAGACGCTATCGATATCTACGGGCTTTCGGAAGTAATAGGACCGGGCGTTGCG
This sequence comes from Syntrophorhabdaceae bacterium, assembly GCA_009783195.1. GTDB lineage: Bacteria > Desulfobacterota > Deferrimicrobia > Deferrimicrobiales > Deferrimicrobiaceae > UBA2219. The sequence goes on from WRHP01000002.1 coordinate 13,791, forward strand.
TCCGAGTGTCTTGAAACAAAGCACGGACTGCATGTCTTTGAGGATCACTTCATTCCCGAGATCATTGATCCGGATACGGGTAAGACGCTTCCTTACGGGGAAAAAGGGGAGCTGGTTTTTACCACGATCACGAAGGAGGCGTTCCCGGTTATCCGGTATCGGACGCGCGATATTTCACGCCTGATCGCGGAGCCATGCGCGTGCGGGCGCACGCACATCCGCATGGAACGTATCTCCGGCCGCTCGGACGACATGCTTATTATCCGCGGGGTCAACGTATTCCCGTCGCAGATCGAGACGGTGCTTATGACGGTCAAGGGTGTGGAGCCGCACTACCAGCTTATCGTCACCCGCCAGGAGTCGCTTGATGTCCTTGAGGTGCAGGTTGAGGTGGACGAGTCGGTCTTCACTGACGCGGTGAAGGGGCTTGAAGGGCTTGCCCGCAACGTAGAGCGCGAGATCAGAGATGTGCTCGGAATCTCCTGCAAGGTCAAACTTGTGGAGCCAAAGACGATCCAGCGCAGCGACGGGAAGGCCAAACGCATTATCGACAAGCGGGAAATCTAAGCGGAGGGCGCCATGAAAGTCGGGCAGATATCGATTTTCCTTGAGAACAAATCGGGCCGTCTTGCCGAGGTTACGGAAACTCTGGCCAAGGCAGGGGTAAATATTCGCGCGTTGTCTTTGGCCGACACGGCGGATTTTGGCATTTTGCGGCTTATTGTGGATGACACCGACAAAGCCAGGCAAGCTATGAAGGATAGCGGTTTTACGGTGAGCAAAACCGATGTTGTCGCTCTCGAAGTTCCGGACAAGCCGGGAGGGCTGTCGGGAATTCTTGCCACGCTGGATAAGGCCGCTATCAACGTGGAATATATGTACGCGTTCGTGCAGCACTCTGGGGCCAACGCGATCATCATCTTCAGGTTCGACGATCCGGACAAGGCGGCCAGGGTTCTAAAGGACGCGGGCGTCCGGGTTCTGGAGCCTGACGAGGTTTACAAACTTTAAGATTTACGCGGCGCGTCCTGGGAGCGCGCGGCGGGCGTCTCCTCCGGGGCTTTCAGGAAGGCCGAAAGGACGATTGCCAGGCAGGTAAATGTCGCGGCAAGAAAAAAGCTTGCCGAAAAGTTTCCCACCCGTTGCGCCACCATCCCCGCGATCGCCGGTCCCGACATCTGGCCGATCCCCAGCATAAATGTAACCAGTCCTAACGCTTCCGCGGCTCTGCCCGCCCCCACGTAATCGCCCATCGACGCCGCCATAATGCCCGGAATACTCCACGCGGTTATTCCGAAGAACAGGATCGACAGGTACAAGAAAGCGCCCGGCAACCGCATTGCGATCAACAGGTAGGCGACGGCTTGCAGGGAGAAAACCAGGATAAATCCGGTTTTTCGGCCGAGCCGGTCGGATAGCGCGCCAAATACAGGTCCGGAGAACAGGCTCAAGAATCCAAGCCACATCCATAACACGCCCGCCGTGTTCTCCGGGAATCCCCGCTCCTCGACCATGACCGTTACGATGAACATCGAATAGACCATGTAGGAGAGGCCAAAGAAAAAGTATATTGCGCCAAGGTGATAGATAATTTTGTTCAGGTAGATACTTGTTTTTCCGGCGCCAGGGGAGTCCGTAGGCGCGGGAAGCGGATCTTCTCCGCCTCCTGCCGGCGTAAGGTTTAGCTCCTGAGGCCGGTTTCTCAATACCGCAAAAGCAACGCAGGCAACTATGACCGTAGCCGCGCCGAGGATTCGCCAGCTTAACCGCCACCCTTGTATTCCGGCTATCCGGTTGACGTAGGGGATCAGCACTCCGCTGATCATGATGGCGATGCCGCTTCCGACGACAATAAGGCCGGCCGCGCGTCCCCGCAGTCTTTTGGAGAACCATGCGGAGGCAAGTCCCATAGACGGGACACTTGCAGCCGCGCTGCAAAGGCCGATCACCACGTTCAGCAGGAAAAGAGAGGTGAAGCTGTTTGCCCATGTGGCCAGCGTCATGAAGGTTCCGGCGGCGACAAGGGCGCAAAAGATGAATATTCTTGGGCCTGTTTTGACGGATAACCTGGCGATCAGCAACGCGGAGACGAGGTACCCCAGAAGATTGGCGGAGCTGATGAACCCTCTTTGGTAATATGCCAGTTTGAGGTCGGCGCTCATCGACGGAAGCAGCACGCCCAAGGTGAAGCGGCAAAACCCGAGGGCGGCCGTGACGCAGATCATCGCAACGAAAGCGACTATCCATCCGTAATGGATGCGCTGTTTGCTTTGCTCAAAAGCGTTCATGGAGTCCTCGCAATTATGCCCGCGATTCAAGTCGCGGGTTATTTACAGGATGAATGACGAATAATAGCATTTGGAGGCGGCAATCAAGGCATCTAATGTGGACCGCGAAGCGGAACTGATTTAAGATACGCAATGCTTTATTGGTGCGCGTTTCCTCAGGTTTTGCCAAAAATGCCGTTCATGGGGGATCAAGGGCGATGAATCGCAAAGCGGTGTGGTTTGGTTTTGTGTTTGTTTTCGCTATGTTGCTGGGGGCGATTGCTCAAGCGGTGGAGCCGGTAAAAATCGGGGCGGTTTTCTCGGTGACAGGTCCGGCGTCGTTTCTCGGGGAGCCGAAGCGAAATACGGTCAAGATGCTCGAGGCGGACATCAACCGGTCCGGCGGAATCCTCGGACGCCCTGTGGAATTCATAGTTTACGACGATGAGTCGGATGCCACGAAGACGGTTACGGCTGTGGACCGCCTTATAAAGAAGGACCGCGTGGCGGCCATCATAGGCCCGTCGATTTCCGGAAACACCCTTGCGGTGATTCCAAAGGCCGGGGCGGAAAAGATACCTCTGATTTCCTGCGCGGCGGCAAAAAAGATAACCTCTCCGGTCCATCCGTACATCTTCAAGGTGGCTCCGAGCGACCTGCTGGCGGCAAAGAGAATCTTTCAGGATATGAAGAACCGCAAGCTCGCCAAGGTCGCCATAATCACGGCCTCCGACGGATACGGCGCCGGAGGGCGCGAGGACATGAAGGAGCTTGCCCCGCAAATGGGGATCTCGATCGTTGCGGATGAAGTTTATGGGCCCAAGGACACGGACATGACGGCGCAACTGACCAAGATCAAGGGGACGGACGCGCAGGCGATTGTGTGCTGGGGCACCAATCCGGGGCCGGCGGTCATTGCCCGGAACCGGGTGCAGCTTGGCATCAAAACCCCTCTCTACATGAGCTCCGGCGTTGCCTCCAAGAAGTTCATTGAACTTGCCGGCGCGGAAAACGCCGAGGGGATTCTTTTGCCGGCGGCGCGGCTGATTGTGGAGCCGCAGATTCCGGCGGATCACCCGCAAAAGAAAGTTATCGTGAACTACATCAAGGATTACGAAGGAAAGTACAAACAGCCTGTCTCCACCTTTGGGGGCCACGCCCACGATGCCGTAGGCATTCTGGTTCAGGCGATCAAGGACGCCAATTCTACCGATCCCAAAGCTATTCGGGATGCGCTGGAAAAGGTCAAGGGCTTCCAGGGAACCTGGGGCGAATTTAACTTCACCCCGGAAGAGCATACCGGTCTGACGGAAGAAGCGTTTGTTATGGTGAAGATAGTCAACGGCGATTGGCAGATGCTCAAGTAGAGATGCCTACGGCTTCCGCTCTTCTGCAATACGTTATATCGGGCGCGACGGTAGGATCGACGTACGGGCTGGCCGCTCTCGGGTTTACGGTTATCTACAACACCGCCGGAATCATCAATTTCGCCCAAGGCGAATTTGTGATGCTGGGGGGGATGCTGGCGGTGTTCGCGCTACGGTGGGGCGGGGTTCCGTTGCCGCTTGCGGTTCCTCTTGCCGTGCTGGCGGTCACCGTAGTCGGAATTATGGTGAACCGGGTCACTATCAGGCCGGTGCGGGGACGTTCTCCTCTTACGTTGATAATCATAACGATCGGCGTGTCGATCCTTTTGCGCGGCGGCGCAATGCTTATATTTGGCAAGGATACCTTTGCTCTCCCCGCGTTTTCCGGAGGCGGGCCGATACAGGTGGGCGGAGCGGCGCTTTTGCCGCAGTCGCTGTGGGTCTTTGGCATTACGCTTTTAACCGTGTTGGGAATGAAATTTTTCTTCGAACATACATTGACGGGCAAGGCGATGCTTGCCTGCTCCAGCGACCGGAAAGCGGCGTCGCTTATGGGAATCCATGTTGATTTTATGGTTACGCTTTCGTTTGCGTTCTCTGCTTTTGTCGGGGCGGTAGGCGGGGTGATTCTGGCCCCTATCACGCTTACGGCTTACGACGCGGGTATTCTGCTTGGTCTCAAGGGGTTTGCGGCATGTATTCTCGGCGGTCTTGGTAACCCGTTTGGCGCGGTGATCGGCGGTATCCTGCTTGGGATTCTTGAGTCGCTGGGCGCCGGGTTTATCTCTTCCGGGTACAAGGACGCGGTCGCTTTCATCATAATGCTTGGTCTTCTGTTTTGGCGTCCATCGGGCCTGTTCGGGGGCTCGCAGGCGGAGCGGGTCTGAACATGAAATCGCAAGTCTTGAGGAACAACGCGTGGCTGCTTGCCTTTGCTGCTGTGGCGGCTTTGCCGCTTGTCCTCCCAAACGACTATTATCTGACTGTCCTGATCGTCGGCGGTCTCTACACTATCCTCTCTATCGGTTTGAACCTTTTGATGGGATACGCCGGGCAGGCTTCGTTGGGCCATGCCGCTTTTTACGGCCTGTCGGCGTATACGACCGGCATCCTTGCCGTTACGTATCAGTGGCCGGTGTGGGCGGGGATTCTCGCGGGACTCGCGCTTTCCTCTCTGGTGTCGTATCTGATCGCCGTGCCTACGCTTAAGCTTCGCGGCAATTATCTTGCCATGGGGACGCTGGGCTTTGGCGTCATCGTATTCATCGTCTTGAACGAGGCGACCTCTGTTACGGGCGGCCCCTCTGGTTTCACCGGGATTCCAAAGCTGTCGATCGGCGGAAAGGAGTTTTCGTCCGATCTCGAATATTACTACGTGGTCTGGGCGGCTGTGCTGTTGTTGTTTGCCCTGTCGCGCAACCTGGTGCGCTCCCGCATGGGCCGCGCTTTGCGGGCGATTCACACCAGCGAGACCGCGGCATCGGCGCTTGGGGTCGATACGCAGCGGTACAAGATCTTCGTTTTTGTCCTCTCCGCGTTTTACGCCGCTGTCGCGGGAGTTCTTTATGCCCATTACGTGACTTTCGTTTCCCCCGGCACTTTCGGGTTCCCCACCTCGATACTGCTGGTAACTATGGTGGTTCTTGGCGGTATGGCGTCGCTGTGGGGCGCGGTTCTCGGCGCGCTGTTTTTGACGCTTCTTCCGGAGTGGCTAAGAGCGATCGAGCACTTCGATATCCTGGTTTACGGGGCGATCCTGGTCCTATGCATGATGTTTCTCCCCGGAGGTTTGGCCGAGGGCGCGCAAAAGGCGTGGGATGCTTCGCTGTCGCTGTTTCGCAAAAAAGGCGCGGCGGCGGAAGAAGGCGGCGGGCAGTGAGCGAAAGGCCGCACGAAGATATGTACTTTCACGGAAGCGGCATTTCGCTGCGCTTTGGAGGCGTGGCCGCGCTTTCGGAAGTCGGGTTTCAGGTGCGGCGCAATTCCCTTCAGGCGATCATTGGGCCAAACGGCGCGGGAAAAACTTCGCTGTTCAACGTGATAACCGGGTTTTACCGGATGGACGAGGGGGATGTTCGTCTCGACGGGGATCTTATCTCCGGATTGCCGCCGCATCTTGTCGCGCGGCACGGGATCGTGCGCACCTTTCAAAACCTTGAGATATTCACCAACATGACGGTTATCGAGAATGTCCTCACCGGCGGCCACTTAAGGGTTGGGTACGGTCCACTTGATTTCTTTTTTCGCACTCCGCGATTTTTCCGGGAGGAACGAAAACTGCGTGAGCTGGCCAAGGAGTGTCTCGATTTCGTCGGCCTGTTCGAGCGGCGCGACCTTCCGGCGGGACAGCTTCCCTTCGGGTCACAGAGACTTTTGGAGATAGCAAGGGCGCTGGCGGCGGAGCCGAAGGCGCTTTTGCTGGATGAGCCCGCGGCGGGGCTTAACATGAAAGAGACGGCGGCGCTTGGGGAGCTGATTCGCCGGATCATCGACCGGGGGATAACGGTGGTTATGGTGGAGCACGACATGAACCTCGTTATGCGGATCTCCGACCGGATCATGGTGCTGAACTCCGGCCGGGTGATTGCCGACGGCACGCCCGCGGAGGTTCGTGAAAACCCAACCGTTATTGCCGCGTATCTCGGAGAAGAAGAGTAACGCCATGCTGCGGATCAAGAACCTGCAGGTTTACTACGGCATGATCCACGCGCTGCGGGCGGTGTCGCTCCACGTAAAAGAGAAAGAAATAGTGGCGCTTATCGGAGCAAACGGCGCGGGCAAGACCACGCTTCTTTCCGCTGTTTCCGGTTTGGTGCGCCCGGCGTCCGGAGAGGTGAACTTTTACGGAAAGGATATTACCCATGAGCGGGCGGACCGGATCGTCCGGGAAGGGATTGCTCATGTGCCCGAGGGCAGGCATGTTTTCAAGCCGCTGTCGGTAGAGGACAACCTGCTGCTTGGTTCGTATCACCGGTACTCTCTGCGGCGTCGGGTGGCGATCCGTGGAGAGATAGACGGGATTTTCTCCCTTTTCCCTGTTTTGGCCGACCGGAGAAAGCAGCTTGCCGGGACGCTATCAGGCGGGGAGCAGCAGATGCTGGCCATCGGACGGGCGCTTCTTTCCTCTCCAAAGGCGCTTTTGCTGGATGAGCCGTCAATGGGGCTGGCGCCCAAGATTGTAAAAGAGATCTTCGGGCACATTTCAAAACTCAGAAAAGAGCGCGATATGACGATATTCCTGGTTGAGCAGAACGCGCGCGGGGCGCTGTCGATCGCGGACCGGGGATACGTGCTGGAGACGGGAAGAGTGGTGTTGCACGGATCATCGGAGGAGTTGCTGGCGAACCGGGATGTGCAGCGGGCGTACTTGGGGCGAGAGGACTTGACGGAGGGATGACGATGTACTGGGAACCCGATAAGGAGTGCATGGACGGCGAGGAACTGGAGCAGTTGCAGCTTGAGCGGCTGCAAGCGACACTCAACCGCGTTTATGCGCATGTGCCGTTCTACCGGAAGAAGTTCGACGAGATGGGTATTTCACCCGAAGACATCAGTTCGCTTTCGGATATAGCGCGCCTTCCCTTCACCGCCAAGGCGGATTTGCGGGACAACTATCCGTACGGCCTGTTCGCCATGCCGATGCGGGAAGTGGTGCGGGTCCACGCTTCGAGCGGCTCAACCGGCATGGCCACGGTAGTCGGCTACACCCGCAACGACATGAGGCATTGGAGCAACCTTGTGGCGCGGGTTATCACCGCGGCGGGAGTTACAAAAGACGACGTCATCCAGATTGCCTTCGGGTACGGTTTGTTTACCGGCGCTTTTGGCCTTCACCAGGGCGCGGAACGTATCGGGGCGTCGGTCATCCCCGCCTCCAGCGGGAACACGTTGCGGCAGATCCAGATAATGAAAGACTTCAAGACAACGGCTCTGGTCGGAACCCCTTCGTATGCAATGCTGATCGGCGAGACGCTGCGGGAAAAAGGGATTCCTGTTTCCGCCCTGTCTCTCAAGTTCGGGTTGTTTGGGTCCGAACCGTGGTCCGAGGCGATGCGCAAAGAGATCGAGTCGAGGCTGGGGATTATTGCCACCGACAACTATGGATTGTCCGAGGTTATGGGGCCGGGCATTTCCGGGGAGTGTCTGGAGCGTAACGGCCTTCATTTCAACGAGGACCACTTCCTGGTCGAGGTAATTGATCCGGAGACGCTTGCGCCCGTGGCGGAGGGCGAGGAGGGCGAGCTGGTTATCACCTCGCTGACCAAAGAAGCGTTTCCGATGATCCGGTACAGGACAAGAGACCGTATCCGCATATTAAAAGGCGACTGTCCTTGCGGCCGGACGGGACGGCGTATGAGCCGGGTGCTTGGCCGCACCGACGACATGGTTATCATCCGTGGGGTAAATGTCTACCCAATCCAGATCGAAAACGTACTGACGGAGATCGGAGGAGGGCAGCCGCACTACCAGATTGTCGTTGACCGGAATGGCGCTATGGACGAGGCAACGGTGCTGGTCGGGGCGGAGGAGTCGATTTTCTTCGACCAGATGAAGCGCCAAAAAGACATGGTGGACCGGATCAAGGCCCGGATCGTTCAGGAGATCGGGGTTAGCGTGGATGTAAAGCTTGTGGAGAAAAAAACGCTTTGTCGATCAGACGGGAAGACGCAATCGGTCATCGATAACAGAAAACTGTAGGGCTTTTGTTCAAGGCGGGACTTTTATGAGGTTTGGCACGCTGTACATAGTCGCTACGCCGCTTGGAAACCTGGAGGATGTCACTTTCCGTTCTTTGCGGGTGCTGCGGGAAGTCCCGCTGATAGCCTGCGAGGATACCCGGCGCACCGTCAAGCTGCTCAATCGCTACGAGATCCGCACCCAGATGATTCCTTTCCACGACCATAACAAGCTGGCGGCGGGGACGGGGCTGCTGCGCCGCCTGCGCGACGGGCAAAGCGTGGCGCTGGTTTCCGACGCGGGAACGCCCGGCATCTCCGATCCTGGATACGAACTGGTCCGCGACGCGGTGGCCGAGGGGATTCCGGTCGAAGTCGTTCCGGGTCCGTCGGCGCTGATCTCGGCGCTTGTCGTTTCAGGGCTTCCCACCGACCGCTTTGTCTTCGAGGGGTTTCTTCCGAACCGTTCCGAGCGGCGTCGGAAAGCGCTCAAGGCGTTATCGGCTGAAACGCGAACGCTGATTTTTTACGAGTCGCCGCAGCGGATTGCGGCTTTCCTTGCCGACGCCTCGGAGATTTTGGGCGACCGGAGAGGCTGTATAGTCCGGGAGCTGACGAAGGTTCACGAGGAAATCCTGCGCGGAACATTGCCGGAGCTTTTCGGTGAAATATCAAAGCGTGAAAGTATTCCGGGCGAGATTACCGTCGTGCTTGAGGGCGCCCCGAAGGCGGTTGTTTTTTCCGTGGAGGCGGCTGTGTCGGAAGCGCTTGAGGTGGCGCCGGACTCTGTGAGTTCACGGGATCTGGCGCGGGATATTTCAGGCCGGACAGGGTTGTCGAAGAAAGAAGTGTATGCGGAAATTCTACGGAGACGCGAGCAATGAAACTTTTGCGGACCAGCGGATTTGTTGTCGGGCGGCAATATATGTTTTTTTAAGGTTTTCTCCTGCGCGTAACCCAGTACACAGCTCCGGCCCCCACGGTGAAGACGACAATAAGTGACGCGATCTCGAATTTTCTGTAGCTGGTACGGCTTGCTTTTTCCATCGCCGCGCGGTCTTCGAAAGTGAGTTCTTCATGGTTTTTCGACACGGCGGGAGTGTGGAGGACAAACGACAAGAACAGCGCGAAGGCCAAGGCGGCTATGGCACACGCTATTCGCGCGCCAGATGGATATTCGCGTTGATTGGTCCGGCGGACAGGCTTCATTCGAACTTATATATCATTCATCGAATTACATGTCACGAAACGCAGTTTCTTCCCGCATGAGGCGCATTGGTTCCCGGACAGCCCCGAAGAATCCGCGCGGAAGCCGTTCCTGTACACGACTATTGCCCGGCAGTTCGGGCAAACGGTATTTACCGTTTCGGGAAGGTTGGCATTTCCAATATATACGTATGGAAGCCGCTCCCTGGCGGCGCGCCATGCCGCCTCTAAACGCGCGATTGGCGTCGGGGGCGACGTGGCCCGAAACCGAGGGAAGTAACGGGAAAAGTGGAGCGGGATTTCGGGGTCTGTTTCCGCGATGAAGTCGATCACTTTGCGGATATGGGCGTCGCTGTCATTGCGCTCCGTGTACATAAGCGCGGTAACCTCGACATGGGTTTTAGCGGCGGCTACGCGGATGGTTTCAAGCACCGGGGCGAGATCTCCACGGCATGCCTCCCGGTAAAACTCCTGGTCCATCGACTTGAGGTCTATGTTCATCGCGTCCGTGAGCGGAAGCAGTTCTTCAAGCGGCTCCGGCATGATGTATCCGTTTGTAACCAGCACGTTTTTCATTCCCGCGGCGCGAAACGCTTTTGAGCAGTCCATGATGAACTCGAACTGGATAAGCGGCTCATTGTAGGTATAAGCGATGCCGATAGATCCCGCTTTGCGCGCGGAGGCGACCAGATCGCGGATCTGTACTTCATCGAGCCTCGGATGTTCGTGGATCAGATGCTGGTTCTGGCAGAACTCGCAGCGTAAGTTGCAGCCGTATGATCCGACGGACAAGATGGAAGCGCCGGGATGAAAGTGGTACAGCGGTTTTTTTTCAATCGGGTCCACCATCAAGGCGGCGGCCTTGCCGTAGGTTGACGCGATCAGTTTTCCGTCCATGTTTTCACGGACGCGGCAGATTCCGGCCGTCCCCGCGGCGATCCGGCAGCGATGCGGACACAGCATGCACCGGGCCGCGCTTTCTTCGGCTATCCAGTGCGAGGCGGTTTTTATTTCAGTGCCTGATGTTGAATCCATGAAAGGTTTCTGTTGGTGTCCGCCACGAGACGGCCATATCAATCACATGCGCCATTGGCGGGCCTGTTCGCATGAAGCCGACGACTTTCTCCACCGCGTTTTGCTTGCCCTGGAGCACAGCCTCCACCTGCCGCTCCGGAAGGTTGCGAACCCAGCCGTGAACCCCCGCTTTCATGGCTGTTTCCGCGGTATGGGCGCGAAACGAAACCCCCTGGACGCGCCCGGAAACGATTACGCGCGCTTCGACGATATCCGACATCCCCATCATCTCCATCAATTTTTTTCGTCCAACATCTTTATGAATTCGCTTTCCGTCAAGACGGTGATTCCGAGCTGTTTTGCCTTCGCAAGCTTTGATCCGGGGTCCTCTCCGGTTACGAGAAAATTCACCTTCGCGCTTATGCCCGCGGCGATATTTCCGCCCTCCTTCCGGACCCGCTCCTGGGCCAGGGCTCGCGGCATCGACAGCGTTCCGGTGAAAAGGAAGATTTTGCCGGCAACGTTGCCGCTTTTTGTTTCGGACGCAAGCAAAGTCACTTCCCGCAGCAACCGCTCCAGCGATTTGGTCTCTTCCTGGGACGCGAAAAACCGGCGGATGGATTCCGCGACTTCCGTTCCTACCTCATGCACAGCCATCAGTTCGTCCTCGCTTGCGTTTCCAAGCGCCTCCACGGACCGAAACCGGCGGGCCAAAACATCCGCCAGATGTTCCCCCACATGCGGGATTCCAAGGGCGTACAGGAACCGGGAAAGAGAAACTTTGCGGCTTTTTTCGATTTCTCGAATCAGGTTGTCGGCTGATTTTTCCCCAAGCCGGTCCATCTCCGCAAGCGTTTCCCGGTCAAGACGGTAAAAGTCGGCCGGCTCCGTGACAAGTCCCTTGTCCGCCAGGGCGGAAACGATCATGGTCCCAAGCCCGGCGATATCCATGGCGTTTCGCGAAACGAAATGTCTTAAAGAGCGTTTTTTCTTTTCGGCGCATCCGGCGCCGGCGCATCGGTGCGCCGATTCTCCAGGCGCCCGTTTCACGGCGGACCCGCAAGCGGGGCAGCGATCAGGCATAAAGAACCGTTCGCCGCGCTCTGTTGAGCCGTCTTTTGCGGACAACGATTCAACGATTTCGGGTATCACTTCGCCCGCGCGCTGAACCAGCACCCGGTCGCCCACCCGGATATCTTTGGCGTCGATCATGTCCTGATTGTGCAGGGTTGCTTTGCGTACGGTGACGCCGCGCACGACGACGGGGGAAAGAAAGGCGACGGGGGTCAGTATCCCCGTCCGTCCGACGAATACGGCAATATCTTCGACGGTAGTCTGCGCCTGATCAGGCGAGAACTTTGCGGCGATGGCCCATCGTGGAAACCGTGAAATCTCGCCCAGTTCTTTTTGCAGGGAGGCGTCATTTACTTTTATGACGACGCCGTCGATTTCATACGGGAGTTTTTCCTTTTCCGCATCCATCTCGCGGTAAAAGTCTACAGCTTCGTTAATAGTAGGGCATTGCCGGATGCCGCGCCTGTTTACGGGGAACCCCGACCCTTCGAGCAGATCAAGCTCTTCCGAGTGACTTCCAATGGCGGCGCCTTCGACGCGTCCGGTTCCGTAAACCCACAAATGGAGCCGGCGGCTTGCCGTGATAGATGGATCGAGCTGGCGGAGCGATCCCGCGGCGGCGTTTCTCGGATTGGCAAACACCGGCTCTCCGTCGCGCTCCCTTCCGCGATTAAGGGCGGCAAAATCCTGCCTGGTCATATAGATCTCCCCCCGCACCTCAAGCAAGGCGGGACCGTTGCGGATTTGCATGGGGAGATCTCCGATTGTTCGCAGATTGCTTGTGACATCCTCTCCGCGAGTTCCGTCTCCGCGGGTGGCGCCGCGCGCAAACTTTCCGTGTTCATAGACAAGCTCGATGGCGAGCCCGTCGATTTTGGTTTCCGCGACGTAGCCGCTTTGGTCGAGGGCATTTTCGGATATGCCGCGCGTTTTCAGGAAGCGCCGGGTACGGCGGTCAAACTCCAGCAGTTCTTCCCCGGAGAAGGCGTTTGCAAGGGACAGCATCGGGATGTCGCGGATGACGGCCCCAAACGCGGCGACCGGCTCGGCGCCGACACGCTGCGTTGGGGAATCGGGGTCAAAAGCTTCCGGGTGTCTGGCTTCGAGTGCGACAAGCTCTTTGAACAGAGCGTCATACTCCGCGTCGGACACCTCCGGCGCGTCTTCCCGGTAGTACCGGTCGTTGTGATGCCGTATGGCCTTGCGAAGCTCTTCTATGCGCGCCGTATCGTCCATGTTCATACCGTTAGGCGTGATACCAAAGCGGACGCGGCGGGCCTCTTACGCCTCTTCCAGAGCGGCAAGACCCGGAAGCCGCTTGCCTTCGAGCAGTTCCAGAAACGCGCCGCCGCCCGTGGAGACGTAAGACATTTTGGAAAACAGCCCCGCCTTGTTAAGGGCGGTGTCGGTGTCGCCTCCGCCAACGATAGTAGTTGCGCTGCTATCCGCCAGCGCCTGCATTACCGCCAGCGTGCCTCCGCCAAATTGCGGCGATTCGAAGACGCCCATGGGGCCGTTCCATACGATTGTTTTGGCGTCGTTCAAGGCTTCCTTGAACAGGCGGCAGGTTTCCGGGCCGATGTCGAGCGCCATCATATCTTCGGGGATTTCTTTCACGGACACGCTCTTGACGATGGAGGGAGATTCGAGCTGATCGGCGACCACAACATCGATCGGGAGATAGAAACCTGCTTTTTGCTGTTCGGCTTTGGCCAGCACCTGTTTTGCCGTGTCTATCATCTCGGCTTCGTACAGCGATTTTCCGACGCCAAACCCCTGAGCGGCAAAGAAAGTGTTCGCCATCGCGCCTCCGATCAGGATCTTGTCAACTTTGCCGAGTACGTTGTTTATCGCGTCGATCTTGCCGGAGATCTTGGCGCCGCCAAATACGGCCGCCAGCGGGCGAGCCGGCGAGACAAGAGCTTTTTCGAAGTAGGTGATCTCGTCCTTCATCAGCAGTCCGGCCGCGCGTTCTTTGACGAATTTCAGGATCGCCACGTTTGAGGAGTGGCCGCGGTGCGCGGTGGCGAAAGCGTCGTTGACGTAAACATCGCAGAAAGCGGCAAGCTTTTTCCCGAACTCTTCGCTGTTTTTTTCTTCTTCGGGATAGAAGCGGACATTTTCCAGTAAAAGGACATCGCCCGGCTTCATGGCCGCCACCGCCCGCTCCACCGTTTCGCCCACGCAGTCGTTGACAAATGTTACGGGTTTGCCGAGGTACTTGGAGAGGATCGGCGCGACCGGGGCCAGACTCTTGTCCGGCGACGGCCCCCCTTTGGGGCGTCCGAGGTGAGATACCAGGATTGTTTTTGCCCCTTTATCCATCGCGGTCCGGATCGTTGGGACTGCCGCTCTTATCCGGGTGTCTTCGACGACATTGCCGGAAGCCTTGTCGATCGGCACGTTGAAGTCGACGCGGATGAGCGTTTTTTTACCGGCAAGGTCGAGTTGGTCCACGGTCCGGATTTTCATTGTCGTGCCTCCTTGGTCTGGCGAAAGGTATGGTGGCTCATTTTTCAAAATACTCTATCAAAAACGCATAAAATCGCCATGTGAGGTTATTTGATCCCGGAAAGGTATTTTCAATGCGAAATTGTTGCGTTCCCAAGCTGTTTGCGAGATTTCTTCCTGTCCTGTGGCTGTTTTTTGCCATTGCCGCTTACGGGGGGGAGACCGTATCGGTCGATCTCTTTAATCCGGAAGGCGCGGCTCGCGGGGTTCGGCAGGCGATGTCGCGGTTTACTGAAGCGATCGTGCCGTTTGGCGACCCTCGAATTTCGGATCCCTTCGATGCTTTTTGCACGGGAGATGTCAGGGGACGGGGAAGATGGGCCGACGACCGCAACTGGGTTTATGATTTCGAGGAAGATCTTCCCGCGGGTATCCGGTGCTCCTTTACGCTCAAGCCTGAATTGCGCTCCGTTTCCGGAAAACCGGTAAAAGGACGCCGCGAATTCGTGTTTGACACGGGCGGCCCCATGATCATGAAGTCTGATCCTTACGAAGGCAGCGGACGGATCAACGAGAACCAGGCGTTTGTCCTGATGCTTGACGCTGCCGCGGATGAGCAATCGATTCTTTCAAACGTCTATTTTTCCGTTGCGGGAATTGTAGAGGCGGTTTCGCCAAAGATTGTCCGTGGAAAGGACCGGGAAGCGCTGATTGAGGCAAGTCACGCCAAATGGTGGAGAAAAAATGATCCGAAGCTGGATTCAAAGATTGTGATTCTCATGCCGACCCGCTCGTTTCCTTTGGATTCGAATGTGACCCTGTGGTGGGGCGCGGGAGTGCGGACCGTCACAGGCATTCAAACGACGGAAGCAAAGGAAAGGGCCTTCAGGACGCGTAATGCGTTTTCTGTGTCTTTCCAGTGCAACCGGTTGGAGAAAGGCGACAATTGCGTGCCTGTCCTGCCTATGCGGGTCGGATTTTCCGATCCGGTACGCAAGGAACTTGCGGAAAAAATTGTTTTGCGCGGGCCTGGTGGAAAAACGTGGAAACCATCTTTTTCTGGAGGGGAGGAGCATGCGTTCTCCCTGATTAATTATCTGGTGTTTCCGGGGCCGTTTCCAGAGGAGGCCGGGTTTAAGGTTGAACTTCCGCCCGACCTGGTCGATGACGACGGCCGGGTTCCGGTCAACAGGAACAAGTTCCCGCTGTCTGTGGCTACGGGCCCGTTTCCTCCCTTGGTCAAATTTGCCGCGCCGTTTGGAATAGTGGAGAGCCGGGAAGGCGCGGCGCTTCCTCTGACCGTTCGCAATGTCGAGGCGCAAGTGAAGGGGCAAAGGCTCGATGTTCATATGAGCGGCAGGGCGCAGGCTTTCCGCGCTGGCGATGAGGGGCGGATTGTCGAGTGGCTTCGCAAGGTAGGGCAGTCGCAATGGAAAAAAGAAAGCAGGCGTGTTCAGCTTCTGCCGGGAGGAGAGAAAACAACGGAGTTCTCCATTCCGAAACCGGGAGGGGAAAAGGCGTTCGAAGTGATGGGGATTCCGCTTTCCGAGCCTGGTTTCTACGTTGTGGAGGTCAAGAGCGAGCGGTTGGGCAAGGCGCTGCTTGGAGGCGACCCCATGTATGTAAGGGCCGCGGCGCTGGTTACAAACCTCTCCGCTCATTTCAAAAATGGGAGGGAATCATCCCTTGTCTGGGTTACATCGCTGGATCGGGGAGAGCCGGTGGAGATGGCTGACGTTACTGTCAGAGACTCCGCGGGCAAGGTTCTATGGGAGGGGAAGACCAACAGCGAAGGGGTGGCCAGGATAGAGGAATCTCTTCCGAGGCAGCCGTATCGGAGTGAATGCTTTCCGAATTGCGGTTACTTTGTCACCGCGTCCAAAGGAAAAGACATGACGTTTGTTTTATCCGAATGGACAGATGGGATCGAGCCGTACCGGTTCAGGCTTCCCGCGGCATATATTTACGATCCTGTGATCGCCCACACGGTATTCGACCGGCTGCTTTTTAAGGCCGGCGAGACGGTGAACATGAAGCATTTCCTGCGGCTTCACAGGCTCAAAGGACTTTTCTCCGTCGAAGGGGGGCTTCCTTCCAGGGTTTTTGTGCGGCATGAGGGCAGCGACCAGAAGTTCGAAGCGCCGATCTCGTGGTCTTCCGATGGTTCCGCCGTGTCCGAGTGGGCGATCCCGAAGGATGCAAAACTCGGGGTGTACTCCGTGTCTCTGAAGGGGGGCCAAGCCGATTACCATGCGGGAGAGTTTCGCGTAGAGGAGTACCGCGTGCCGCTGATGAAGGGATCCATCAATACGGTCGGCGGTACGAAGGCCGGCGAGAGCGAGATAGAGCTCGACCTTATGCTCTCCTACCTTTCAGGCGGAGGGGCGGGAGGCGCCGAGGTCCAGCTACGGACGCACATTTTTCCAAAGCATGTCCATTTCCCTGAATACGGCGATTTTATGTTCTCCAGTGGCCGGATTGCAGAGGGGATATCAAAGCGGGAGTCCGACGACTCCTACTGGATGGAATACGAAGACCGGGAGCGGGAAGACGGGGGAAGGAGCGCGTATGGCGCCGCGCCCGGCAAATCCGCCATTCAGACGCGCACCCTTGTCCTTGATGATTTCGGCGTTCTTAGAACGAAGGTAGGGAGATTTTCTCCTTCCGCGTCAGCGCGGGATCTTATGGCGGAACTTGAATACATGGATCCCAACGGCGAGATTCAGACTGTTTCCACGCG
Source organism: Syntrophorhabdaceae bacterium (assembly GCA_009783195.1). GTDB lineage: Bacteria > Desulfobacterota > Deferrimicrobia > Deferrimicrobiales > Deferrimicrobiaceae > UBA2219. Next base: position 30,586 of record WRHP01000002.1, read on the forward strand.
CGTGCCTCTTTGGCCTTCCCGCGTACTGCTTGGCATCAAGCCGGATTCTTGGGCGGCTTCGAAAGACGCGCTCAAGTTTCAGGTTCTGGCCCTGGATCTTTCAAGGACTCCGGTGAAGGACGTAAAGGTGTCGGTTGAAATGCTTCAGAGGAAATCTTATTCCCACCGTAAACGGCTGCTCGGGGGGATGTACTCCTACGAACACATAAGCGAAGTCGTCAAGATCGGCGCGATTTGCGACGGGACGACCGACGCGCTCGGACTGTTAACCTGCGAAACCAAATCGCCGGTTTCCGGAAATGTAATCATTCAGGCATCGGCGTCGGACGGGGATGGAAATGCGTCGTTTGCCAACCGGGATGTATGGGTCGCAGGGAAAGACGACTGGTGGTTTGATGCCTCCAACGACGACAGGATAGATCTGCTGCCGGAGAAGAAGCGATATGAGCCGGGAGACAACGCCGTTTTCCAGGTCCGGATGCCTTTCCGTGAGGCCACGGCTCTTATAACCGTGGAGAGGGAAGGGATTGCGGATGTCTATGTGAGGAAGCTCTCCGGAAAATCGCCGGTCGTGGAGATTCCGATAAAGCCGCATTACGCTCCGAACGTCTATGTGTCTGTTCTCTGTATCCGGGGGCGGGTGGATGGCATTGCTCCCACCTCAATGGTGGATCTTGCCAAGCCCGCGTTCAAACTTGGGATAGCAGGGATCGATGTCGGCTGGAGAGCCCACGAGATGAAGGTCGAGGTGAAGCCGGAGCGGGATGTTTTCCGCGTAAGAGAGAAGGCGAAGGTGAAAATCCGCGCACAGCGCGCGGATGGTGGCGCGCTGCCTGAAGGGACCGAGGCTGTCGTTACGGCGGTGGACGAAGGGATCCTTGAGCTTGCGCCCAACGGGAGCTGGAAGCTTCTTGATGCGATGATGAATCGCCGAAGCTGTGAGGTCACAACATCAACATCCCAGATGCAGGTGATAGGCAAGCGGCATTTCGGCCTCAAGGCGCTGCCGCAGGGAGGCGGCGGAGGGCAGCAGCAGGCGCGTGAACATTTCGACTCGCTTTTGTTCTGGAACGCGCGTGTTCCGCTGAATGCTGATGGAGAAGCCGAGGTGGAGATTCCGCTTAACGACTCCATCACATCGTTTCGCATCGTTGCTGTGGCAAGCGGCGGCACGGAGCTCTTCGGGACGGGAGAGGCGTCCATACGCTCCACACAGGATCTCGTGGTGATGTCCGGGCTGCCGCCGGTGGTTCGGGAAGGGGACAAATTCCGCGCGGGCTTTACTGTGCGCAACGCATCGGAAAAGGCGATGAAGGTTCAGGTTGACGCCCGGATGGCGTCTCGCGTTAAAGATGACTCCCTTCCGGCTGTCTTCCTGGAACTTGAGCCGGGGCAGGCTCACGAGGCGGCGTGGGACATGACCGTTCCAGCCGACGCCGGCACGCTTTCATGGGATGTGTCGGCTTTCACGGGAGACAAAGATTCATCCGACCGGATTCGCGTGACGCAGAGCGTAAAACCCGCCGTTCCGGTGCGGATTTTCCAGGCGACGCTTGCGCAGGTCGCGGAGCCGCTGGATATGAAGGTGCGCCTCCCGTCCGGGGCGCTTGCCGGGCGCGGCGGCGTGGAAGTGGCGATGCGCTCGAAGTTGTCAGATGGAATGAGCGGCGTGACTCATTACATGTCCAGGTACCCATATACCTGCCTTGAACAGCTGTTGTCCCGCGCGGTGGTGTTGAGGGATGAAGCCCTTTGGAACGAAATCGTCTCGAAGATACCGTCTTATCTGGACCGCGACGGGCTGGCGAAGTATTTCCCAGGTATGGGAAAAGGAAGCGATGCTCTTACCTCTTACATACTTTCCATAGCGAACGAGGCCGGCTGGAAGATTCCGGACGCCTCGCTTGAACGGATGATCAACGGGCTGGAAGGGTTCGTCGCAGAACGTGTCGTCCGGCATGGGGCCATCCCGTCGGCTGATCTGCCTATCCGGAAGATGGCCGCGCTGGAGGCGCTTTCGCGGTACGGAAAAGCGGATGTGTCGAGCATAGACACGATCAAGCCTGATCCGCATCTTTGGCCTACCTCGGGCGTGATCGACTGGCTGAACGTTCTTTTGCGGGTCAAAGGTATCCCCAATCGGGATAAGCGGATCGCGGAGGCGGAAAGCGTTCTCCGGTCCAGGATGAACTTCCAGGGGACGGCGATGAGGTTTTCCACCGAGGGAAGAGACCATCTTTGCTGGCTGATGGTATCGGTGGATTCCAACTCCGTGCGGGCGCTGACCGCCCTGATGGGCCGCCCTGGATGGAAAGAGGATATTCCGCGCATGGTTCGCGGCGCGGTGGGACGTCAGCAAAAAGGCTCGTGGAGTACGACCGTGGCCAACGCATGGGGCATTCTGGCGATGGAGAAGTTTTCGAAGATATACGAGTCGGAAGCCGTCTCCGGGAAGAGCATGATTTCGCTTGACGACATACGGGCGTCAGTGGATTGGGAAAAGAATACTAAAGGGAACAGCGTAATGCTCCCATGGCCCCAAAAAGAAGGAACTTTGAATGTATCCCATGCTGGGAAAGGACGCCCTTGGGCGACGGTGAGCTCTCTGGTGGCGCTGCCGCTGAACAAGCCGTTTTCCAGCGGATACGAGATAAAAAAGACCATGGCTCCGGTGCAGCAGAAGAAAAAAGGAATTTGGAGCCGCGGAGACGTTGTCCGCGTGACGCTTTCGCTTGACGCGCAGGCCGACGAGTCGTGGGTTGTAGTGAATGATCCGATTCCCGCGGGCGCGACGATTTTGGGGTCGGGGCTTGGGCGCGACTCGAAACTGCTTACACAAGGGGAACAGGGAAGCGGGTGGGCTTGGCCCGCGTTTACAGAGCGCTCCCATGAGGCGTTTCGCGCGTATTACGAGTTTACGCCAAAGGGTAAATGGGTCGTGGAATACACCGTGCGGCTTAACAACGAGGGAACATTCCTTCTTCCGCCGACGCGTGTCGAGGCGCTTTATTCTCCGGAGATGTTCGGAGAGTATCCCAACCCCCGATTCGTCGTGTCGCAATAGGTTTTAAAGGGCGATGAAAAAGGTAAGGATTGCCGCGGTTTTACTTGTGTGTTTGTGCGGCGTCCTGTCCGTTGCGTTTTTTATGTTTCTTTCGAAGGGAGAGACGCCTCCGACGTTTTTGGAAGTAAAGGAGGCGTATCGGCCCTCGGACGGAATTCTTCTTGATAGGCACGGTGAACCGCTGCAGGAGATCCGGTCGGAGTTCAGGGAAAGGGTTCTTCCGTGGGTTCCGATAGAAGAGATCTCGCCGCTGCTTGTTGAGGCTGTGCTTCGCTCCGAGGATAAGCGGTTCTTCCGGCATCCCGGAGTCGACATAATCGCCTTGTTGTCGGCCATGCATGACAACCTTGAAAGAAAGCGTTTGCGCGGCGCTTCCACTATCACCATGCAGCTTTCCGATTTGCTTGCGGGCCTGGATACGGGGGCGATGAAGAAGAGCGGCAAGTTCGCCGCGAAGGTCCGGCAGGCAAGATCCGCGTTGCTTGTAGAGCGCCGCTGGAGCAAGCGGGAAATCATGGAGGCATACCTTAACAGCGTGTCTTTTCGCGGCGAGCTGGTAGGGATCGCCGCCGCCTCGCGCGGCATGTTCGACAAAGAGCCTGGCGGCCTTGATGCCGCGGAATCGACTCTGCTTGCGTGCCTTCTTCGCTCTCCCAACGCTTTACCTTCGGTTGTCGCGCGGCGGGCGCAATGGCTGTGCAATGACCTTGGCTGGGATGTGTCGGAGCAAAAGCTTGCGTCTCTTGCCGGAGAGCGCCTGCGCGCTCCTTTCCATGTACGTTCGCGGTACGGCAAGGCTTTTCACGCGACGCGCCTGCTTTCTCCCGGGCCGGGAGAGAAGGTGAAAAGCACGCTTGACGCCGGTATCCAACAATTTGCGGCGGACGCGGTTGCTCAACGGATCGCTTCTATCGCCAAACAGAATGTCCGCGACGGAGCTGTGCTGGTCGTGGAAAACGCCACTGGAGAGATTCTGGCGTATGTTGGAAGCGCGGGGGGCGTGTCAAAAAACCCGTTTGTGGATGGCGCCCGGGCAAAGCGGCAGGCCGGTTCTACGCTGAAACCGTTTATTTACGGCGCGGCTTTCGAAAAGCGGCTACTTACTCCCGCTTCGCTTCTTGACGACTCCCCGATGAATTTGCCGACAGAGCGAGGGCTCTATGTTCCGCGCAATTATGATTCCGGTTTCCGCGGGCTGGTTTCCGCGCGGACCGCGCTGGCTTCATCTCTCAACATTCCAGCCGTGCGGGCGATTCTTGTAGTTGGCGCCGACGAGGCGGTGCGGGTTTTAAGCGGATTCAGATTTACTCTTTCCGGCGAAGGAGAAGACTATGGGCCGTCGCTTGCTTTGGGCAGCGCCGATGTCTCCCTCGTTGAGCTTGTTGGCGCTTATCGCGCGCTGGCCAACGGTGGGCGCTGGAGTCCGATGACGCTGCGGCTTTCGGAAAGCGGGACGCCGCCGAAACGGGCAATGCTTCCCGAGGCGGCGTTTCTTGTATCCGACATCCTGTCCGACCGTACCGCGCGCGGAGAAACCTTCGGTCTGGCGAATTCACTGTCGACCACGGTTTGGTCCGCCGTCAAGACGGGAACCAGCAAAGATATGCGGGATAACTGGTGCATTGGATATTCGAGCCGGTACACGGTCGGTGTCTGGGTCGGGAATTTTTCCGGAGAGCCGATGTGGGACGTATCGGGTGTTTCGGGCGCGGCTCCAGCCTGGGCGGACATAATGCGCCGGTTGCACACAGATGCCTCAAGCGTGCCTCCCAGGCCGCCACCGGGGCTTGTGAAAGCCCGCGTTGTTTTTCATGGCGGTCTGGACGAGGCGCGCGAAGAATGGTTTGTCTCCGGAACGGAGCCCGCCTCGGGAAAGGTGGCAGCCGTGAGTCCGGCAGCCGCTATACGTTATCCAGTGGATGGCATGATTATGGCTTTTGATCCGGACATTCCGGAAGGGCAGCAGGTCGTGTTTTTCGAGGCAAGCGGAAAAGGGTTGTCGTGGGTTCTGGACGGGGTTTTGCTTGGGCAGGCTGATGCTCCATATCCATGGAAGCTGTCAGTGGGAACTCATTCCCTTTCTCTCGTGGACCGTGATGGTAAAACGGCGCAAACTGTCGCCTTTCAGGTGCGCGGAAGTCAGCCGCCTTTGGCGGCGCTGGTCGATGACGCCGCCGATGCCTTTGGATCTCACGAAATGGATGCGCGTTGAATTCCAGGCTGCCATGTGCGGCAAGGCCGCTGTTTCAAAATGTTCAGGTTGTGCGGGGAGCTGGACTGTGACGATTTGTTTGACTCAAAACATTCTTCTTCGGGTAACGTTTGCCTGAATAAAGGGAGCAACCGGCGGGTTATTCCACGTCGGCGGGGTTTTTCTTGCCGGTATTGTTCCTGTTGGTTGGCTCGTTTTTCAGAAGCCGCATTACCCGGAACGACTCGGCGTATTTAACGGCGCCGCCGCGCCTTTCTCTCTTTGGAAACGGCGTCCTGCTGTCTTTCCCGGAAGCCCGTGCGTAGATCATCGGAGCAATGTTTCGGTCTCCGAGCTGGCTTTTGTGTACACGCAGCGACTCTATCTTCCGTTCGATAGTCCCGGTTATGTCGATCCACGTGTTTGGTTGCATGGCGGAACTGATGTAGACGGCGTGAACTTTATGGGCCGTTCCCAGCTCCGGCCAGAGAAGTTCCATCTCGCAGGCGGGAAAGACCGCCCCCAAAGCGGCTTTGGCGGTAGCGATGTGGTCCGGATGGTTGATGTACTGATTCCCGAAAAAGAGCGGCTGCGGATCTCCGCACAGGACGACCTCCGGGCGAAACTTCCGGATCTGCCGGACCAGCAGCTTGCGCAGCGCCATGGTGTCCTCGATCTCGCAGTCGTGTTTTCTCAAAAAAACGATTCGGGAGATGCCCAGAATTTTTGCCGCGGCTTTCGATTCCCGCTCCCGAACGCGGGCAAGGCTTTTGCGCGTATATTTTTCGTATTCGTGCGTCCCGGAGTCGCCGCTGGTGATAAGGACAGCGGTTACATTACATCCGGCGTCGGCCCACTTTGCGACTGTACCTGAAACTGTAAACTCAATGTCGTCAGGGTGCGCGTAGATAGCCATCGCGGAGCGGGGAATATAGTCGGCATCGAATCGGATCACGAAAATCTCCTTGTTTAACGCAAAATGCCGCCATGCTGTAAGATGCGGTTAAAGCGTTTCAATTCTAAAAAACACGAAAGGCAAGCCGCCCTGGAGAACCGGTTCACGACAATCATCGCCGAGGTGGACAAGGCGCGCAAGGGGATCACTATCTGCCTTGGCGTATTCTTTGCGCTGGTCGTAATCATTTTCCCCTTCTCCGAGCGTGTATTGGCGGTAATGGTACGCCTGCTGGGGAAAAAGCTTATCTCCTATTCCCCTTCGGAGGCGTTTTTGGCTCTTGCGTCGCTGTCGGTCTATTGCGCTTTCATCCTGACACTGCCGGTCGCAGTCTGCCTTCTGTGGCGCGGAGCGATTCTTCCGCGTGTTCCGCAATTTCGAAAAAAGGGTCTTCCCTTTTTCGCTATCGCTATCGGTTTGTTCCTGTCGGGCGTGCTCCTTGGCTACTTTGTGATTCTGCCGGCGGGGATAGGCTTTCTTGTCGGCGGGTTTGAAAACGAAGAGGTGAAAGCTTTTATCTCGGCAAGCAGGTTCATCGGTTTCTGCGGCGGTATGCTTATAGCCCTGGGGATTGCTTTCGAGATGCCGCTGCTCTCTTTTTTCCTCGCCCGGATGGGATGGTTGAAGCCCGCTTTCTTCCAGAAACGCTGGCGTTACGCCGTAACCGTCTGCACGGTGCTGGCCGCGATCATTACTCCGACGCCCGATGTCTACAACATGATGCTTATGATGGTCCCGCTGCTTGGGCTATACGCGGTGTCTTTCATTGTTGTGCTGACGGTAAATCCAAAGTAAAACCGCGCTGGATATGCGCCCGTCAAGCGTTTTGGCGTAGGTTTTCGCGCGGGCGTCTTTTCATTCATAAGCGTGGGCGGCTTTGTTCGCATCAAATACACTCTCCCCTGAGTGTGCTGCCACGCGGGCTCGCTATCGCTTCGCGCCATCTCCTTTCAGGGCCGTCTTGTTCGCCATCCCTGGCTCTCTGCGACTGCAGACTCCTCGCTCTCGGCGTCCATGCCTCCGCTTCGGAGTCTATGCCCCTTCCAGGAGAGGCGCTACGCGATAACGCTTGCCCGCCGTCCGTCATTGCTCGCCAGGCTATGCGGACATCGCAAGGAGGCTTCTCCTTTGGGTACGCTCGCTCGTCATCCCTGACTCGCGTCGCTGCCCTGTTTCTTGCTTTCGCCATCTCTGGTTTCGCGGCGAAACAGAAGGCATACCCTGCCGGAGAACCTCCCTGCGATTTGTCCGATGTGATGGATGCGGGTTTTATGTACATGCCTACGCTGCTCTGTTTTTTGACGAAGCTGTATTTGGCTACGCATCAAAACAGAAGGCAGCATCCGCGAAAGAGATCTTTCGCTCAATCGTAGCCGCTCAGGTGGTTACGGGTTCTTGGTGTATCCATGCCTTTTCCGCCGCAATGGAGCAGACATCTCCGGTCGGCTTCTTTCGCTCGAAACCCTCTCCCTCGGGTACGCTCGCTCGCCATCCTTGGCTCGCATCGCTGTCCTGTTTCTTGTTTCGCCGTTCATGGCTACACGGCGAAACAGAAGACATCCCCTGCGGGAGAGGTTTCTCGCTCAAACGAAGCCGACCGGATGATTAGGGCATCCATGCCAAGCCGCACGGCCCTGTTTCTTGGCGAAGCCGTCCTTGGTTGCGCGGCGAAACAAAAGGCGTCTACTGCCGGATAGGTTGCTCGCTCAGGCAAGCTGCCTATGTACTCAACATCAGAAATGTTGAACCAGCACAAGGAAACAGTTTTTGTTTGAAAACGAAATGACCGGCGGTTTTTAAGCGGTTTTGCTTTTCAGATGCCGGCGGACCCACCAGACTGCCCCCGCGATCAGGACCGCTCCGATAAGCATGTCGAACCGATGGAAGTATACCCGTAGCGTGGGCCAATTTTCCCCCAGCACCATACCGATGTACGCAAGACCGAGGCACCACGGAAACGATCCGGCGAATGTATAGATGATGAACCGTGTCATATTCATCCTTGCCACGCCTGCCGGGAACGCAATGAAGGTTCGGATGACGGGAAGCAGTCTGGCGACGAAGACGATGATTTCTCCGTAACGCTGAAACCAGCGGTCGGCAAGATCCAGGTCGTGGCTGGACATAAGGATATATTTGCCGTACTTCTCGATCAGCGGCCGTCCTCCATACATCCCAAGGTAGTACGCGGGAATAGAGCCGATCACGCAGCCGATAGCGCCGGCAAGGGATACCGCCAGAAGTGAGTGTTCTCCTTTGAACACAAGGTATCCGGAGAACGGCATGATTATTTCCGAGGGAAGCGGGATGCAGGCGGATTCGATCGCCATCAGCAGGGCGATTCCCGGCAATCCCATCCCTGAGATGACGAAGATGATGAAACCGGCCAGAGTTTCGAGTATGCGGGCGATCATTGAGCTTCCTCCGGGCAACCCTGCGGTTTCGGCAAAGGTTAATTATTAAATTAGCAGTTTACCTTAATTTGCCCGCCGCGCTTTCGCTACGTCTTGATTCTCGTGGTTTCCGTTAATGCTTGCGCCGGGTCGCCCCGATTGATCGAACCTTGCAACCACTGTCTTTGGGGTGGGGCAGAGTTGGCAGCGGTGTCATATGTAGTGTCATGGCGGTGTGTGTGGGGGTTCATGACACGAGCGGACAAACGGCTGCAAAAAATGCGGCGGAATCCGCGCGACTGGCGGATTGAGGATATTTAAAGCGTTGCCGACAATTTGGGTATCGATATGGATACATAACGGAGGAAGTCACGTCATCTTTCGCAGTCCCTTCGGTGAGCATTTAAGCATACCGGCTCGCAGGCCGATCAAGCCCGTTTATATTACTAAGTTCCTGGCCCTGGTTGCCGGCGTGAAGGAGGCAAACGATGAAGAATAGAGTAGAACTCCGTCCGCTGACAGAAGAAGAAGGCGGCGGCTGGCTGGCGTCTTTTCCCGATCTGCCTGGTTGTATGTCTGACGGCGAAACCCCGGAAGAAGCCTTTCGCAACGCGGCGGAAGCCGAAAGCGCGTGGCTTGCCGCCAACAAACAATGGGGCAAGGCCAAAGCGGGAAAACCCGCCCGCCTTGTGGCCCGTTTGCCCCGCAGCATTCACCGTAGCTTACAGGAAAAGGCCGGCGAGGAAGGAGTAAGCGTCAATACCATGATGGTTACCCTCATTGCCCACGGCCTGGGGAAAATCGCCGGGAGCAATCAGGTTTCCAGAAACAGATAGTTTGCCACGGATATTTGCTGATATAGATTAACGCGAACGTATGAAATACGGATGCGGGTGATATTCAACCCACCGTTATATAAGGAGGTCCGATGGAGAGCGTCGGCTGCGCGTCGCCCACGGGCACTCCCTGCCCGTCTTTGCCGCATGTGCCGATTCCAAACCCCAGGTCCGACCCGACGCGGTCTATCATCGAAAGCGCTTCTGGGCCGTTTCCCGTGATCGTGGCCCCGCGTACCGGCTCCCCGCGCTTTCCATTTTCAATCCTGTAACCTTCCGCCACTTCGAACATAAAATCGCCGGTAACGGTGTTAACCTGCCCGCCTCCCATTTTTACGACGAACAGCCCCGTGGGGATGCCTGCAAGGATCTCTTCCGGGAGCGTCTCGCCGGAAAGGATGACGGTATTGGTCATCCGCGGAATTGGTTTGCGGCGGTACGACTCGCGGCGGCCGTTTCCGGTGGGAGGTACGCCGGCCCGCATGGATGAAAGCCGGTCGTGCAGGAATCCTTTCAGAATTCCCTTTTCGACCAGAAGGTTGTTTTTAGCTGGTATTCCTTCGTCGTCGATGCCGAAGGAGCCGCGCTTGCCTGGAATGGTTGCGTCATCCGCGATAGAGACGAGAGGGCTTGCGATTCGCTGCCCGATTTTGCCTTGATACACCGACATTCCCCTCAGCGCCAGGTCCGCTTCGAGACCGTGTCCAATAGCCTCGTGGACCATCGTGCCGCCCGCCTCTGAGGATATAACCACGGGCATGCGTCCGCCGGGAAGCTTTGCGGCGCGAAGCGCCCGAAGCGCTCTCCCCGCGGAGACGCGGGCCAGCCGTTCCGGAACATCGCCTTCGAGGAACTCCAGCCCTTGCGTTCCTCCGGCGGATTCGTATCCCATCGTGAGGCCGGTATCGTTGCCTGCCACGCACTGGATCGCGAGAACCCCGTAGGTTTGTTCCTCAGTTGTGAAAGTGTCGGGATGGGCGGCAATCTCGATGCTGCGCAGCGATTCCGAATAAGTTACGCGCACCTGCCGGATCTCTGGCGAGATTCCGCGCGCAAGCCGGTCGATCTCCCGCGCCATATCGGTCTTTTCCCTGATGCCGCGCGAGGATGGCGGCACGCGAACCTGGGTTGGGCCTTTCACGATCTTCGGCGAAGCCGGAATTTCCGTCTCGACGCCGTTTCCTTCCGCGTATCTGGCCAGGTCGCCGGCGAGCGACAGGAGAGTTTTTTCAGTGAAATCGTTCGTGTAGGCGTAGAAAGTCTTTCCATGAAACAGGAGCCGGATACCTATTCCGGCATCGGCGCCCGATACCACCCGCTCTATCCGTTCGTCCTCAAGCAGCAGATTCTGTGACCGGATCTCTTCCCGGAACAGTTCGCCATATTCTCCGCCTCTGGAGAGAAGGGCGCGGAGAATTTTTTGCGCGGGCAGGTCCGCAAGCTTTGGAACGACGGCCAAGGGGTCTCTCCTTCCTTATTTAATTGGCGTACAAGTGTATAATAAATTTTCTTTTCCCGCTTGGAGGAGATCGATGAAAAAGCATGCCGTAATGTGGATATTGGTTCTCTTCCTTTTTGTTTTTAATGCGGAAGCGGGCATCAGAGATATTTTTTCCAGAGGCATAAGGCCGGCGGGCGCTCCTTACGCCGATTTCCTCGCGGGATATATAGAATACCGCGCCGGCAATTTTGACGCCGCGCTTGAGTTGTACCGAAAAGCGTTGAAGGCCGCCCCGAATAATCCTGACATTCTTTACGAAATAGCAAGCGTACAAGTGAAAAAGGGGCAAGTTCCAGACGCCAAGGAAACATTGCGTAAAGCGCTGGTCGCGGACCCGGCGCATGGCGATGCGCGTTTCCTGCTTGCCGGGGTTCTGGGAATTACCGGCGATAAAACCGGAGCCATACGCGAGTACGAACGCGTGATCAAGGATAATCCGCGCAACGAAGACGCCTATCTCCACATGGCAACCATGTATGCGGAACAGAACCAGATTCCCAAGGCGAAAGAGGTATTGACCGACCTGGTGGGAAATAAGCCCGATTCCCATTTTGGGTATTACTACCGTGGCCGGATTCACGCGTCGCAAAAAGAATTTGAACCGGCTCTGGAAGATTTCGACAAGTCGCTGCGGATATCTCCGGGCTTTGGCGCCGCGCTTTTGGATTCCGGCTCGATTCTGGAACTGCTTGATCGTCCGGCGGAGGCGGAAGAACGCTATCGGGAGGCGTTGAGAGGTTCCCCCGGCAGCGCAATCCTGCGCGAGCGGCTTGGGAGGCTGCTCGTTCGGGAGAAGAAGATCGATCAGGCGGTGAGCGAGTACGAAGAACTGAAGAAATTTTCTCCCACAAGCGCTGATGTCCGGTCAAAGCTTGGGCTTTTATATCTTGAGCGCGACATGTTCGACCAGGCGATCAACGAGTTCAACTTTGTCCTCAAGGTGGATCCGTCCAACGCGCACGCAAGGTTCTTCCTGGGGGTGGCCTACGAAGAACAGAAAGTTTACAAGGAGGCGGTGGAAGCCTTCCGTCTGGTGCCGGAAGATTCGTCTCTCTACCGCGACGCCCAGATGCGGCTTGCCCTGGTTCTCTCGCGGGATGGCCGGTTCGAAGAAGCGATCGACGCGGCAAAGGGCCTGCAACAGAAGCAACCGGACGACATCGACCTGTTGGTCTTCGTCGGCGGGCTGCTGGAGGAGGCGAAACGGTATGAGGAGGCGCTGGGGCTTTTAGACGAGGTGACGAAGAAGGCGCCGGATAACGCCATGGCCTGGTTTTCTCTGGGTGTGGTCAACGACAAGCTTGGGCGGCTGGATGACCTGGTGTCTTCGATGGAGAAGGTTATAGCCATCAACCCGAAGCACGCGACCGCTCTCAACTATCTCGGATACACATTCGCTGACAGGAACATGCGGCTCGACTATGCGGAAAAGCTTATCCTGCGCGCGCTGGAGGAGAGACCGGAAGACGGTTTCTTTATGGACAGCCTCGCATGGGTGTATTATCGCCGCGGCAGTTTCGCAAAAGCCGAGCAGACGCAGAAGAAGGCGCTTGCTCTGGTTCCCGACGACCCCGTCATGCTGGAGCATATGGGAGACATTCTGCTGGCCCGCGGCAAGCACGGCGAGGCCGCGCTAAGCTACGAAAAGGCGATCGCCAAAGGGCACGAAAACAAAGACGACGTCGAGGCGAAGCTTAAAAAAACCAGGAATGCGGGGACGCCAGGGAAGTGATCGTGGGGAAAGCGCGTGTTCCTCTGCTTCTGCTTGCGGCCCTATCGGTTCTTTTGTCCGGATGTTTACCGTCCCGCACACTTCTTAAAGATTCCGAGGCGGCGCAGGCGCGGCTGTTTTTCGCCCGTATTGCGGAAGAGGCGGTTTTTCCGGTAACGGCTTCGTTTTCCGGGGTTGCGCGTCCGGAAGGGCGCGGGCCGATGCCTTTTCTTGCCGGCGTGAATGCCGCTTCTCCTGGTTCCGAGAAACTTGGGCTTTACGAACCCATGGGCGGCGCGGTTGCGTTTATATCAAATGACGGCAGTCTGATTTCTGTGATCCGAGGGCCGATGGCCGACCTTGCGGGGTTGGACAGGGACATCCGGATTGCGGCGGAATCCGTTTCGCTTGGACGCATCTTGTCGGGAGCGCCTGGGCACGAAGTTTCCGGGGGCGAGGTGGCGCTTGGCGACAATGGCGGCTGGATCTTTACTGACGGGCGCCAGACGCTTTTTTCGGACCCTGGGCGCGGTTTTTTGGCAAAGGCGGAGTATCGGCTCGGGGGCGTGAAGGCAACGGTTGAGTACCCGGACAGATCCTTGGCGCCGCCGCGTGTGATCTCTATAGCGGTTCGGGGAATGAATGTTTCGTTGCAGAGGGATCAGTAATTTGAGAAGGCGTTTATTCCGGCGGTTTGCGTTCCCGGTTCTGATTGCGGCGGCGTTTCTTGCGGTCGCGGCGGCGGGGTGCTTTGGTCCGGGCGGAAAATCAACGGAAGATGAGTCGTCGGCATTTTCCGATATCCCGGCTTACGGCGATTCGATCATCGAGGGAAGCATCGGCGACGTAAGCGGGTTCCTCTCCGCCGTTACCTCTGATTCCGCTTCCCACGCCGCCGCGGGGTATGTCTTTAACGGCCTGGTCCGGTATGACAAAAATATTGAGCTGACCGGCGATCTTGCCGAGTCCTGGAAAGTATCTCCGGACGGGAGAAAAATAGTCTTTCGCTTGCGCGCGGGGGTCAAGTGGCACGACGGCGCGCCGTTTACTTCTGAAGACGTGCTGTTTACCTACCGGAAGATGATCGACCCGAAGACCCCGACGGCGTACGGCGAAGACTTCAAACAGGTCACGAAAGCGTATGCTCCCGACCCGCTGACTTTCGTGGCGGAGTACGACCGTCCGTATGCTCCCGCTTTGGCTTCCTGGGGAATGCACATTCTTCCCAAGCACCTTCTTGAACAGCATCCCGACATTTCCCGCAGCCCGTTGAACAAAAAGCCGGTGGGGACCGGACCATACCGTTTCACAGACTGGAAAACCGGGGAAAAGACTGTTTTTGACGCAAGCCCGGATTACTGGGACGGGAAACCGTACATCTCCCGCGTGGTGACGCGCGTCATTCCGGATCTGGCGACGATGTTTCTGGAGCTGAAATCCGGCGGGATAGATCTGATGAACCTGTCGCCGCTCCAGTACACAAGACAGACGGAAACGAAGCAGTTCAAGGAGTCGTTCAAAAAATACCGATACCTTTCTTCCGGTTACACATACCTTGGTTTCCGCTTGGACCATCCTTTCTTTGCGGACCGAAAAGTTAGGCAGGCGATTGCTTACGCGACCAACAAAAAGGAAATCATAAACGGCGTATTCTTTGGGCTGGGGGAGGAAGCGACTGGTCCCTACAAACCGGGAACCTGGGCGCACAACCCGAATGTCATGAGATATGAACATGACCCGGCCAAAGCGAAGGAACTGCTGGCTCAGGCCGGATGGGACCGCACAGACGCCACGGGAACTCTGATCAACAAAGAGGGAAAGCGGTTCGAGTTTACGGTGCTGACAAACGCCGGAAACAAGTCGCGCGAGCAGACCGTCGCGATTATCCAGCAGAACCTGGCGGCGGTCGGAATCCGCGTTGAGATCCGAACGGTGGAATGGGCGGCTTTTATCAACGAGTTTGTGAAGAAGCGCAACTTTGACGCGCTGGTTTTGGGCTGGAACATTACGCCTGATCCGGACCAGTACGACATATGGCATTCGAGCAAGACCGCGCCGGATGAGCTGAACTACATCGGTTACGTTAACGCCGAGGTGGATCAACTCCTCGAAAATGGAAGGCGGACGTTTGACAAGGAGCGGCGCAAGAAAGCGTATTTCCGGATACAGGAGATCCTGGCGGAGGATCAGCCGCTTGTGTTTCTCTACTACCCGGACGCGCTGCCGGTAGTGCACAAGCGTATCCGAGGTATCGAGCCCGCTCCGGCCGGTATCTCGCATAACTATGTGAAGTGGTATGTTCCCGCGGAGCAGCAGAGGTACAAATCGTTCCAGCGGTAGGAGAAAGATGGGCCGGTACGTTCTACGCAGGATTCTTGTCTCTATCCCGCTTCTGATCGGGATCAGTATCATCACATTTGTCGTGATCAATATGGCGCCTGGCGGTCCGATCGGCGTGGCTTCCGACATGAACCCAAAAGCCACGGCGGAGTACCGTGAGCGGCTGAAAGCTTATTACGGACTCGACCAGCCGGTCCATGTCCGTTACATCCGCTGGCTTGGCCGGATGGCGGTGCTGGATTTTGGCGATAGCTTTTCTCTCGATGGCAGGAAGGTGTGGGACAAGATCAAGGAACGGATTCCGGTTACCCTGTTGATAAACGCGCTGTCGATGTCGTTGATCTTTTTGATAGCGGTTCCGATCGGGATCTATTCGGCGGTGCGTAAAGGGTCTGTTTTTGACCGGATCTCCACCGTGGCTGTTTTCACAGGTTTTGCCATTCCAACATTTTGGCTTGCCCTGCTTCTGATGATTCTGTTCGGGGTGCATTTGGGATGGCTGCCGATCTCAGGTCTTGTATCTTTGGAATACGATGCCCTGTCGCTTCCTTTGAAGATTCTGGATAGGGCGGGGCATCTTGTCCTGCCGGTTTTTCTGGCTGCGTTCGGAGGGTTGGCCGGGATCTCGCGGTACATGCGTTCGAACATGCTGGAGGTGATACGGCAGGATTACATCATGACTGCGCGCGCCAAAGGGTTGCCGGAAAAAGTTGTAGTGCGACGCCACGCGGTGCGTAATGCGCTTTTGCCTGTTATCACCATCTTCGGACTGTCGATTCCCGGCTTGCTGGGCGGGTCGGTGATATTCGAGACGATCTTTGCGATTCCGGGAATGGGGCAGCTTTTCTACCAGGGAGTCATGTCGCGCGACTACCCGCTCATCATGGGAATCCTTACGATAGGCGCTTTTCTTACGCTTTTGGGAAACATCCTTGCGGATGTGGGCTATGCCGTGGCGGACCCGCGAATCAATACGGAGCGCGCCGGATGAGCGGTCAATCGATGTTTGCGGACACGCTGCGGCGGTTGTCCCGAAATCCGCTTGCGGTTGCGGGCGCGGTGGTCATCCTGTTCTTTTTGGTCATGGCGTTGTTTCCAAAGTGTTTCTCGGAGCACGACCCCAACAGGATAAACATTCTGCGTATCCTTGATCCTCCGTCCGCGCGGCACCTGCTGGGTACGGATGATTTGGGGCGGGACGTGCTGGCGCGGATGGTGTACGGCGCAAGGATCTCGCTTTCCGTAGGCTTTGTGGCGGAGAGCATTGCCATTGGCATTGGGTTGATAGTGGGGCTTTTGGCCGGGTATTACGGCGGGCGCGCGGACGCGGTGTTGATGCGGTTTGTGGACATCATGCTTTGTTTTCCGTCGTTCTTCCTGATCCTGTCTGTAGTTGCTTTTATCGGTCCTTCCATCTGGAACATCATGATTATCATCGGGATCACCGGGTGGATGGGCGTGGCCCGCCTGGTGCGGGCCGAGACGCTGTCGCTCAAGGAGCGTGATTTTGTTGTGGCCGCAAGGGCGCAAGGGGCGGGGGCCGCGCGGATAATGTTTCGCCACATACTGCCAAACACGCTGGCTCCGATCCTGGTGGCGGCAACGCTTGGGGTGGCGGGAGCGATTCTTGTCGAATCGTCCCTTTCATTCCTTGGAATAGGGGTTCAGCCGCCGACGCCGTCGTGGGGGAACATCCTGACCGCCGGCAAAGACAATATAGAGTTTGCGTGGTGGCTGTCGCTGTTTCCGGGACTTGCGATCTTTGTGACGGTGCTTGGGTACAACCTTTTGGGCGAAGGTATCCGCGACGCCGTGGACCCTCGGCTAAAAGGGCGATGAGAGCGGGCGGGAATAAAATGCCGGATAAGGATGCGCTTGTGAAACATATTCCCGGAGAGGAAACGCAGCGGTTGCTCACGGTGGAAGATTTAAGCGTCTCCTTTGATACGGAGAAAGGGAGCGTGCGCGCGCTGTTTGGCGTTTCTTTCTCGATGGACGCGGGGGAAACGATTGGGCTGGTTGGGGAATCCGGCTGCGGCAAGACGATTACGGCCCTTTCGGTAATGCGGCTGCTTGCGTCTCCGCCGGCGAAGATGGATGGCGGGCGGATTCTTTTCAAAGGGCGCGACCTGTTTGCGCTGCCGGAGAAGCGGATGTGCGAAGTGCGCGGCCAGGAAATCTCCATGATTTTCCAGGAACCGATGACTTCCATGAATCCGGTGCTTACGGTAGGGGAGCAGGTGGCCGAGGTTTTCACGGCTCACGGCATTTGCGGGAAGAAGGAGGCGGCTGAGCGGGCGGTCGAATGGCTGCGAAAAGTGCAGATGCCCGATCCGGAACGCAGAGCGAAAGAATATCCCCATCAGATGAGCGGCGGCATGCGGCAGCGGGCAATGATCGCGATGGCGCTGGCGCTTTCCCCGTCGCTTTTGATCGCGGACGAGCCTACGACAGCGCTTGATGTGACGATCCAGGCGCAGATCATGGCGCTTTTGCGGGAAATGCGCGAACGGGAGCGGATGGCGGTGCTGCTCATCACTCACGACCTGGGTGTTGTTCACGATTTCGCGGACCGGACGGCCATCATGTACCTTGGGCGGATCGTAGAGATGGCGCCCACGCGGGAACTGTTTGCCGGCCCGATCCACCCATATACGCAAGGGTTGCTCGCCTCGTTGCCTGGCGCGAGCCAGACAAGCCGGGTGCTGCCGTCGATCCCCGGAACGGTGCCGGACCTTGCGAACGTTCCGCCGGGGTGTCCCTTCTCGCCACGCTGTCAGCATCGCCAGGCGGCGATGAAGCGCTTTCTTTCAGGAGAGACTTCGACAGACGAACTGCGGGATTGCGACCGGGAAGATCCTCCCGCGTTTGAATTTTCGCCGGGTCATCTGGCTGCCTGCCACTATCAGCGTAGAGTTTGCGGGGAAAGCTGATGAGCGGGAACGCTGTTTATCGCCCAGACGCGAACGAGGCGCTGCTTACGCTGGTCAATGTTTATAAAACATTTCCTGTGCGCGCCTCCTTTTTTTCAGCGGAGGAGGTTCGCGTACGCGCCGTTGACGGAGTTTCTCTGTCGCTTCAGCCGGGAAAAACGCTGGGGCTGGTCGGCGAGTCCGGCTGCGGCAAAAGCACTATGGGGAAGCTTGCGATCCGGCTTCTTGATCCGGACTCGGGAACCATTCGGTTTGAAGGAAAGGACATGGCGCGGCTTGCGGGCGAAGAGTTGCGCGGCATGCGCCGCAGGATGCAGATCATTTTCCAGGACCCGTACTCCTCCCTTAATCCCCGGATGAAGGTGCAAGATATCGTGGGGGAAGGCTGGTTCGTCCACGGATTGGCTCGCGGGCGGGAGCTGCGGGATAAGGCAGCCTTGCTGTTGGAGCGCGTGGGGCTGACGGCGGAGGCGCGCAATAAATATCCGCACGAATTTTCAGGCGGGCAGAGGCAGCGGATCGGCATCGCCAGGGCGATAGCGCTATCCCCCAGGCTCATAGTGGCCGATGAGCCGGTCTCGGCGCTTGATGTCTCCGTGCAGGCCCAGATACTTAATCTGCTGAAAGGTTTGCAGGAAGAGTATGGGATGGCATACCTGTTTGTCTCGCACGATCTGCGCGTTATACGGCACGTAAGCGACCATGTGGCGGTGATGTATTCAGGAAAGGTAATGGAGCTTGGGCCGTCGGAAGAACTCTTTAGCCGGCCATCGCATCCCTATACGCGCAGCCTTTTGTCGGCGGCCCCGATGCTTGGCGGCGCGCCTGCGGAACATATAGTTTTGTCCGGCGATATACCGAGTCCGGTTGCTCCTCCGCCGGGCTGCCGGTTCCATACGCGTTGCTTCAGGGCGCGTAAATTTTGCTCCGAGTGTTCCCCGCTTCTGCGGGAGGTTGCGCCGGGCCGATTTGCCGCTTGTCACTTCGTTTGACCGGGAAGAGCCGGGGCATTTTCTTGAAGATGGGAAATGGCGGTGTTAAACTTACAAAAATATTTAAAGAAACCAGTTTGACCGCGGGCCAAAGCTTGCCGACTTCATTGGCCATGCCGCTTGTTCATATGTGCCTTAAGCGGTTTGCTATCGGCCTTTGGCTTGATCTGTGAGTCAGGCTTACATGGAGGACTGATTATGAAAAACGGATTTGGCAAGGCGGTATTTTTTGCGGTACTCATGGTTGTTTTATTGCCGTATAGCCTCCACGCGGCATGTGATTTCTTTTTGCAAGAACCAATAGTATTTGCTGATAACACTATACGGATAGGTGATGCCAAGGTAATGCCGTTTGGCAGGACTATGCAAGGGTGTTTATCTAAAAATAAATTATCGGGTTTGTCTGACATAGTAATTTACGATCGAAGGCCAGGCGACAGGACTGTACATTATTTTATGTCAGGAGAAGATGGAGAAAGAATAAGAACGAAAACCTGTAGCGAGTATTTGGCTGCATTGAAAAAGGGAATGACTACAAAAACAGAAAGAGATGAGAGATTAGCTATATCATATCGCAGGATTTGTGGAGTGCTGAATACGTTACCGAAATCAGTTCCTTTTAAGCAGGATTATATTAGTTCCAAAAAGAATATTTCTCCTGAAGCGTTGCCGGTGTTTCTCCTTGTCGCGGCCACACCTGTTGGAGAAGGGGCTTCATACGAAAAGCTGGTTGCCGACAGCGAAAAAGAGGTGAGTTTCGCGGATTATTTGAAGGACAAAGAAAATGTTCTCAGTAGAGTAGAGAAAATAAAGGATAACCTTGAAAATACATATCTTGAGACCTGGTACGGAGATTCCGAAGAAGATGGAAACGGTTTTTGGTATGAGATGGAGCTTATAGCAAAAGGTGATTTTAATAAAGATGGTTATGCGGATTTTTTAGTTCACACGGTCAAGATAGCCAATAAAGGCGCATGGTTTGAATCGGACTATATTCTTCTGACTTCAAAAAGCAAATCAAGCAAGCTGTACGATGTCTATGGTAGTGACTTCAGTTGTGTGTATAAAGACAAAGCTTATTCTTGCAGTGATGCCTCAAAAGGCAAACCGTTGGCATCATGGAGCGCCTTCGAATAGCGCGGCTTCCTGCTGACCATCAAAGGCGGCTTCTTTCGTACAAGCCCCTCTCCGTCGGGAACGCTTACACGCGTAGCGTACTCGCTATCGCTTCGTGCCATCTCCTTTCAGGGCCGTCTTGGTCGCCATTCCCTGGCTCCCGGTGGCTGCAGACTCCTTAGTGAACGGCATCCCTTGCCTTCCGCTTCGGAGTCTACGCTCCTGGAAGGCAGAGGCGCTGCGCGATAACGCTCGCCCTCTGTCCGTCATTATCCATCACGCGACACGATCATCGCAGGGCGGCTTCTTTCGCTCGAAACCCTCTCCCTCGGGTACGCTCGCTCGCCATCCTTGGCTCGCATCGCTGTCCTGTTTCTTGTTTCGCCGTCCATGGCTACACGGCGAAACAGAAGACATACCCTGCGAGAGAGGTTTCTCGCTCAAACGAAGCCGACCGGATGGTTAGAGCATCCATGCCAAGCCGCACGGCCCTGTTTCTTGGCGAAGCCGTCCTTGGCTGTGCGGCGAAACAGAAGGCACCCTGTCGTTGGGCGTTATTCCTGTCCGTTACCGCTCATCACAAGAAAAAATCGCCATCTTGTATTAGAAGCGTGAGACGGTATTATGCACTGCATTGGCCGTGTCGCCTGTTTTTGTGGTTTATAGTGCTCGACAGGTGGTTTGTTATTGGTAAGCATCTCGTCATGGGTGATTAAGGGCTGCGGAAAGGAAATGGCATGGAGAATGGCAATAAGGATGAACCTGTTAAATTGTGGAGTTCATTTAGGGATAGTATTAGTTATGAGCGTTCTCCAATTTTTTGTACGGTTGTTTCATTGTTATTGGTAAACCTTATTCCTTTGTTGTCTTTTCTTGTATTTGATCAAGATATGTTTTTTGTTTTGGCAGCGCTTTTTCAATTTGTTGCATTCATGATTACAGGTGTAGTTATAGGTTATTGGGTAGAATGCATTCCTGTTTTGAGTTATTGTATAGTTGCATTTGTCACGCATGGTAGAAGGGTGATTGACTTGTTTAGCGGAAAAGATGTTGTGTGTTGGTCTGTTGAATTTTATGTTGCGATAGTAATGATTTTGTTGTGCTATTTGTTGTTGGTTGTTTTTACTTATGTTGGATTGATGTTTAAGAAAAACAGGTTAGCTAAAACCGCTAAAAATGAGAGCGGGAGTACATACTGAATGGTCGTATTTTTGATAATAATAGGCGCCTTGTTTTTTATTATGGGGAAGGTGTCCGGGCTGATCGCGGTTTTATGGGGGTCCCGCTTTCAGTTTTATCTGTGCCGCAAGCATGAGGAAATTTTCAACAGACTGGCGGTTTCGAGTATGGATTCCGCAAATCCGGAAAGCCGTTCCATAAGCTCGGCAAGCTTGTGGAGATACATCAAGAGTGCGGAGGACGACGGCATTTCGGAGATATTTCAATATAAGAAGAAAATCAAGAGATATTTCATCATGTTCGCGGTGTTTTCCATGATCGGAATCTCATCGTTTTTGGCCGCGGTCGTTGTTTTGATCGTTTTTTAAGAAACCGGAAAAGGAGGAGGTTGACATAGTTCAATTAGTGTTGAATAATTAAGCAATGGAGACAAGGACAGCAACCGTTGTTTTTGAAGCCCTGACTTCCGATGTCCGGCTTTCCATCTTTCGATTGTTGGTCAAATATGCGCCGAATGGTCTGGTTGCCGGGGAGATTGCCCGGATGCTGGACATACCCAAGACCAATCTTTCCTTCCATCTGAAAGCAATTGTCTACAGCGGGCTTGCCGCAATGGCGCGGGAGGGCCGCAATACGCGGTACAAGGCCAATATTTCCCTGATGCGGGAAATCGTTACTTATTTGACGGCTGAATGTTGTTCCGGAAAGCCTGAACAGCTCCGGGAATGCCAGACGGAAAACGGGATTGCGCCGGAGTTTTCATCTGCCTGCCGCGAAAATGAAAAACATAACCTGGAGGAGATCGTCATGAGCGCGTCGGACAAAGACAGATCAAGCGAAAAGGTCAGGGAAACCGTTCGCGCCGGATACGCGGCCATTGCCACGGGGCAGCGTTCCGGTTGCTGTTCCAATTCCAGTTGTTGCTCCAGTCCGCGCAGCGGCCACGTTGACCCTTCCCGGTTGGCGGCGTCTGTGGGTTATGACGCGGAAAGCCTTGCCAGAATTCCTGACGGCGCGAACATGGGGCTTTCCTGCGGCAATCCCGTTGCCGTTGCGGCTCTGCGGGAAGGCCAGATCGTGCTTGATCTTGGCAGCGGCGGCGGGTTTGACGCGTTTCAGGCAGGAGAAAAGGTAAAAGCCTCCGGGCGGGTTATCGGTGTGGATATGACCACTGAAATGATTGCCAAGGCTCGCAAGAACATCGAGCAGTACCAACAGCGCGCAGGTTTGGACAACGTGGAGTTTCGTCTTGGCGAGATAGAACATCTTCCCGTATCTGATTCCAG
The DNA here is from genome assembly GCA_009783195.1 of Syntrophorhabdaceae bacterium. GTDB lineage: Bacteria > Desulfobacterota > Deferrimicrobia > Deferrimicrobiales > Deferrimicrobiaceae > UBA2219. The sequence goes on from WRHP01000002.1 coordinate 53,083, forward strand.
TGTGGATGTCGTGCTTTCCAACTGCGTCATCAACCTTTCTCCGGACAAGCCACAGGTTTGGCGTGAAATTTTCCGTGTTCTCAAACCAGGCGGCAAGGTGTCTGTTTCAGATCTGGCGCTGCTGCGGCAGCTTCCTGATGGCGTTCATGAAATGGCGTCGGCTCTGGTCGGCTGTGTGGCCGGGGCGGTTCTGGTGGAGGAAACCAGGGCAATGCTGGAAAATGCCGGTTTTACGTCCATCGTATTGACTCCAAAGCCGGACTACACGCGGAACATGCAGGAGTGGGACGATCCTTTGTATAAAGAAATTGCCGAAAAACTGCCGGAAAACGAAGAAATGGCGGATTACGTCGTCAGTCTTAACATAGAAGCCGTAAAAAAACAGTAAAACAGCCGTAAGCAACGCGGAAACCAGGAGGGCCGATAACCAGGCATGTCAATTCTGTTTGAGCCGATAGGCGTCATCCATACCTCGTTTGCGACGCTTGACCAGGTTCCAAGCCAGGGCACGCTTGCCCCGGATTCAAGAGGAGCCGTCGAGGTGTTTCCCGGATTCGAGGAGGGGCTTAAAAGTGTGGAGACGTTCACCCATATCATTCTCCTGTATCACTTCGACCGGGCCTGGGAGACAAAGCTTACGCTTCTGAGTTCGCAAGACAAGCTGCCTCGCGGGGTGTTTGCGTCCAGGCACCCTTGCCGTCCAAACGGTATCGGGTTTACCGTAGCGCGGTTGCTGGAGCGCGTTGGGAACCGGCTTGAAGTTTCAGGCGTCGATATTCTTGATGGCACTCCGCTGCTTGACATCAAACCGTACATGAGGAGATTCGATTGTTTTCCGGATGCGGGAGAAGGCTGGGCGGCGCGATAAGGTTTTACCATGTTGAAAATATGAAGATTCGGAGGAAGTCATGCGAAATATTTTCTTGGCAGCCTTGCTTATGGTTATGTTTTTGCCAACGTCGGATGCGGCACAGGATGCCGCCAAAACGGAATCTGAGTGGTACGTAAATATGAAGTACGGTTTTAGTGTCGAGTACCAGAAAAAGTTTTTTCTTCCGCAAGGAGAAAAGACCGACGGAAGCGGGCAAAACTTTCGTTCGATGGACGGCAAAGCCATTGTCTCGGTGTACGGGTACGATGCCAATGAGTACCCTAGCTTAACCTCTGTATTCAACGAAACGCTTCAAAATTTGAGTAACGAAGGCTGGAAGGTCGTACATAAGTCGATCAAGGGCGACACGTTTATCCTGCAGGGGACCAGAGAGACAGTCATTTTTTACAAGAAAATTGTGTACAACAACAAGAGCCGGCAGTTCGTCAACTTCGAGGCGGTTTATGATGCCACAAAGAGCAAATTTTATGAGACCGCCATTTCTTCAATGGCCGGAAGCCTGAAAATGTTACACATCGCTGGCGCCGGAAGGTAATGAACTTAAGTTAATGAAATTTTTTCCGACAAGAGGTTAAATGTAACGATAGTCAAATAAAAAAATATCGGTATCCGGCATGGAAAAGAACCGAAAGCGAAGTATGTGTGCCGTGAAATACGATTACCGGAAGAAACCTATGGTCCTTCTCGGTTGGGGGCTTGCTTCCGACTTTGATGTGTACGGCGATTCCCGCCGGGGACGGTTTTTACGGGTTCTGCCGCTGTTGTTTGCCATTGCGTTGTTTGTTCTGCTCTCTGTTATCTGGTAGGCCGAAGCGCTTTCCCGCCTGTTTTCCTGAAATCTTTCCATTTCGGTATTGTGTTGGCTGCGCCTGGAAACCTATGCCCTCGCCGGAGAACTCCTGCGCGATTTTTGTCCGCTGTGATTGATGTCGCCCAGATCTTCCTCAAAAAATGCTGCGAAAATGGACCTGAAACCATAATGAACCAACAGGTTGCTTGCTGGCCGTCATTAGAAATTAATGCCTGGTGATGTATCTGGGTTTAATGGTCGTTGGGTTGCCGTCTCCGCGAGGAAACGCGGCGACGCCGCAGTGTTATGGCCGATCGCTGCGTATGTGCGGTAAAATAGTTACATAAAACGAAATTCTTGCGGCGCTTAAAAAAGTAAGGGGCGCCTTGAGAGGGATGAATGTACAAATCTCCAAGATCCGTTCTGATCGCGGAATTGTGCTATTTCCTCACCGTCATGCTGGGGATTGTAGCGGGATACGTATTCTGGGACAGACACATCGCGTCGAAGGTCTCCGCCGATGCCGAATTCGGGGTGGCTACCACATACCCCATGCTTGCCATGATTGTCTTTGCCGTAGTGGTCGTCTTCCTGTTCACGCTGCGGCGGATTCTGGTCAAGGCCGGTGTGCTGGCCAAAGAGGAATCGTTGAGGTATCTCTATTCGAGATCGTGGTACGTCAAGGAATAGGCTTAAAACATCATCGAAAAGCATTCAAGCAACGGCCAAAGCGTCGATACGATGCGGCCGGCATTTCGCTTTGAAGCCGACGCGTTGACCGGCTAAACCGGTTGCCATGCGCGAGGGTTGCGCTTTTGCGTTCCGTTTTGCTTATACGTGGGCTTGCCTGTTTTACTGCTTCAGCAGGTCTTGACGGCAGTAGGGGCAGAACTTCCAGTCCTGCGACAAAGTCCGGCGGCATCCGTGGCAGACGGAAACGACGGAGTGGCCGCACGCGGGACACATGACGAAGTCCGCCTCCATCGGTGTTGTGCATTGCGGACAGGCGGAGGTGAAATTTGTGTCGATCTCAACCACCCGCAATACTTCGTCCACCGTTGTGATTCCGGCAGTCACCTTGTCCAGCGCGTTGCGTCCGAGAGTGATCATTCCGCGGGAGATCGATGTTTGGCGGATCTCGTTTTCGGTTGCGTTTGAAGCGATAAGGTCGCGGATAGACTGCGAAAGAACCATTATCTCGTAGATGCCGGTGCGTCCTTTATACCCTGTGCCGTTGCAGGCTGGGCATCCTTCTCCGTAATAGATGGGGGTGTCGGGCTTGAGTCCCATCCGCAGTATCTCAAGTTCCGTTGGAGTTTTCTGCACAGTGCATTTGGTGCAGATTGTCCGAACCAGCCGCTGGGCGACGATTCCAATGATCGTGGTGGCAATAAGGTAGGAAGGGATTCCAAGGTCGCGCAACCTGCTTACCGTGGCGGCGCAATTGTTCGTGTGTATCGTTGAAAAAACGAGGTGTCCGGTCAGTGCCGCCTGGACGGCGATGGAGGCTGTTTCTCCGTCCCGCATTTCTCCAAGCATGATGATGTCGGGGTCCTGCCGCAACAGGGAACGGAGCATAGAGGGGAACGTCAGCCCGATTTTTTCGTTCACCGCCACCTGGTTTATCTCTGACAGCTCGTACTCGACCGGGTCTTCGATGGTTGTTATGTTTTCTGTTTCCGTCTTGATCTGGTTGAGGATTCCGTATAGGGTTGTGGTTTTTCCGGACCCCGTTGGTCCGGTGATGAGGACGATTCCCTGCGGCCGGTTGATGATGTCCTCCATCAATCCAAGCTCGGATGGGGTCAGCCCCATGTCTTTAAGAGAGATTTCCGCGTTGGCGGAATCAAGGAGCCGGATAACCACCTTTTCCCCATAATTCGCGGGGATTGTGGAGATCCGCAGGTCGAGGTTTTTCCCTCCGATGCGGACGCTGATTCGCCCGTCCTGGGGAAGACGTTTCTCGGCGATATCCATCTTCGCCATGATCTTCACCCGGGAAATAACGGCACCCTGGACCCATTTGGGCAGATCCATTGTCTTGGTAAGTAGTCCGTCGATCCGGTTGCGGATCTGAAGGGCTGTTTTGACAGGCTCAATATGGATGTCGGAGGCGCCTTTTTCCGCCGCGTCCGAGATGATCAGATTGACCATGCGGATGACGGGGGCCGCTTCCGATTTTTTACGGAGATCCTCCGTTTCCGGGTCGCCGCCTGTATCGTGCTGTTCTCCAAGCACCTCCACCATACGCTCGTCGGCGATATTCTTGACGATGTTTGTCAAGGAAGAACCAAGATGGTAGTGCTGATCGATAGCCCAGATTATGTCGGAGCGGGTGGCCAGAAGCGGCCGGGTGGTATGCCCGGAAGCGAACCGGACATCCTCGAACGCCTCGAAACTCAAAGGGTCCGCCATTGCTATATGAAGCTCTTTCTGGTCGATGGAAATGGGAATAATCAGGTGTTTGCGAGCGACTTTTTCGCTGATCAGTTCTATGGCTTGAGGTTCGACCGGCGTGTTCCGAAGGTCGATGAGGGGGATTCCCAACTGAATGGAGAGAGCCTGGGCGATCTCGATGTCAGAGGCAAGACCAAGAGAAGCAATGACATCGCCAAGTTTTTCTTTTTTAGACCGTTGTTCGGAAAGTGCCTTGGAAAGGTCCGCTTCGGAAATGAGACCGGTTTCGACGAGAAACTCGCCCAGCCGCTTTTTTTTCACCAAGGTTGAAAATTACTCCGGAAAGAATGTTGAACACCTCATGTAAACACGAAAAAATGCCAATTAGCAATATAAAATAGAAATGGAAACATTTCCTCGAAAGGGAATTCTCATGAATATGAAAACCAAAAAAAGACTCATAGGCCTGAAGGAAGGCTGTTCGCATACCCAAGGCAATCATCAGAGCATGAAATGCGATCGTTGCGGTGGCTCGATGATTTTCGAGCGGTTCCAGGCCACGATGGAAATTTTCTACGCATGGCGTTGTGTAAATTGCGGAGACATAATGGACCCGGTGGTCCAAAAGAACCGGGAACTGGTAATGGCGCAGAAGAAGCAGGCAGCCGGAGGGTAGCGTAATAGGCGGATATTAAAGCGAAATACGACGATACGGCGTTTTGGTTTTCAGTTGAAAGCTAAAAAACAGCAAAATAAACCGGAATGGCGTTTTGCCCTCAAGCGTTTTGCCTGACTTGACTCTGTTTAGTTGGACGGTTTTAGTTTTTGATGTTTTGCCGCGTTGTTTTTGCCGTCTGGGGCCGCGTTAGCGGAGCCGGGGCAAATCCCGCTCGTTTTTCTTAAAGTAAGGTTATTATACTGAGAAAATTGACGGGCCTTTAAGGGCGGTATCCCTTCCGGGCGCGGGCTTTTCTATTGGAGACAACCAGGAATGATAACTGATTTTCTTAAGAAGATTTTTGGAACGCAGAACGAGCGGACCATTTCGCGGATTCGCCCGGTCGTGGATCACATCAATTCTTTGGAAGCGCCGCTTCTTTCCCTTACCGACGACCGGCTTGCCGCGATGATCGCGGGATACAAGGAGCGCGTTGCCAAAGGGGAGCCGCTCGACGATCTCCTTCCCGAGACATTTGCCGTTGTCCGGGAGGCGGGACGGCGCGTTCTAAACATGCGCCATTTCGATGTCCAGTTGATCGGCGGGACGGTTCTTCATGAAGGGCGCATCGCCGAGATGCGGACCGGCGAGGGCAAGACGCTTGTGGCGACGCTTCCGATCGTTTTGAATGCCCTCACCGGACGCGGTGTACACCTGATCACCGTGAACGACTACCTTGCCAAGCGTGACGCCGAATGGATGGGGCAGTTGTACCGGTTTCTTGGGATGTCCGTGGGCGTCATCGTTCACGGAATGGACGACGCGGAGCGGCAGGCTTCCTACCGTTGCGATGTCACCTACGGAACGAACAACGAGTTCGGTTTTGACTACCTGCGCGATAACATGAAGTTCCTTCTCGAAGATATGGTCCAGAGGGATCTGCACTACGCGATTGTTGACGAGGTTGACTCGATCCTGGTTGACGAGGCCCGGACTCCGCTGATTATCTCCGGCCCGGCTGAAAAATCGACAGACCTTTACGTCCGGGTAAACTCGGTGGTTCCGTTCCTCAAAAAGGACGATGACTACAAGGTGGACGAGAAGGCAAAACAGGTGTTGCTGACCGAAGATTCAGGAATTCCCAAACTCGAACGGCTCCTGGAGGTGAATAACCTCTACGATCCGAACAACATCGAGATTCTCCATCATGTCAACCAGGCCCTAAAGGCCCACGTTCTTTTCCATCGTGATGTTGATTACATGATCAAGGACGGCGAAGTGATCATCGTCGACGAGTTTACCGGCCGGCTTATGCCTGGGCGGCGCTGGTCCGACGGGCTCCATCAGGCTGTTGAAGCCAAGGAAGGGGTCAAGATCGAAAACGAGAACCAGACGCTGGCGACCATCACATTCCAGAACTATTTCCGCATGTTCGAGAAGCTGGCCGGCATGACCGGCACAGCCGATACGGAAGCGGCGGAGTTCCAGGAAATCTACAAGCTGGGCGTTACCATCATTCCCACGAACCAGCCTATGATCCGCGAAGATTTATCCGATCAGATCTACCGTACCGAGAGGGAGAAGTTCCAGGCGGTGCTTGAAGAAGTAAAAGAACTCCACGAGCAGGGAAGACCGGTGCTGGTGGGCACGGTCTCCATTGAAAAGTCCGAGCGGGTCTCCGGGCTGCTTACGCGCCACGGCGTTCCCCACAATGTGCTTAACGCGAAACACCACGAGAAAGAGGCGCAGATCATCGCCGAAGCGGGGCAGCCGGGTAAAGTTACCATCGCCACGAACATGGCGGGCCGCGGCGTGGACATCAAGCTTGGCGAAGGAGTCATCGAAAAAGGCGGGCTCCACATCATTGGCACTGAACGCCATGAATCGCGTCGGGTGGACAACCAGCTTCGCGGGCGCGCGGGACGGCAGGGCGACCCGGGGTCTTCGCGGTTTTTTCTGTCGCTCGAGGACGACTTGCTGCGCATTTTCGGCTCGGACCGGATTTCGCCGATCATGGAGAAGCTGGGGATGGAAGAAGGGGACCCGATCGAGCATCCCCTCGTGAATAAAGCGGTCGAGAATGCGCAGAAGAAAGTAGAGGCGCACAACTTCGACATCCGGAAGCATCTTCTCCAGTACGACGACGTTATGAACAAGCAGCGCAAGGTTATCTACGAAATGCGCCGGGAAGTGCTTGGAAGCGAGAATCTGCGCGACATGGCGATGGAGTTTACGGAGGAGCTTTCGGAAAACATCGCCGCGTCGGTTTCCGACGAAAGGACGCATCCGGAGGAGTGGGACTACGAAGGCTTGCGTAACGCCGTTGCCGCGCAGTTCGGATTTCGCCTCGAAATACCGGAGGAGGAGCGGGCATCCCTAAAGAGAGAAGAGTTGGAGAAAGGGATCATGGAGGGCGCCAGGCAGTTCTACGAACAGAAAGAGCGGGAGTACGGCGAAGATTTCATGCGGTACTTCGAAAAGATGTTCTTCCTTTCCACCGTGGATGCTTTGTGGAAGGACCATCTGCTGTCGATGGACCATCTGAAAGAGGGGATCGGTCTTCGGGGATACGGACAGAAAGATCCGCTAAAAGAATACCAGCGCGAAGGGTATGACCTGTTTTCCGACATGGCCATCCGGGTTAAAGAGGAAGCGATCAAGCGCCTGTACACCGTTAAAGTTCAAAAGGAAGGGGAAACCGCGGCGGTTCCGACCCATTCTCCGGGCCCAAGGCGCGTTTCCCTTTCGCGCGGCGACATCAAGAGCGCCGGGGAAACCACCCAGAAGCGGCAGGGGGTCAAGGTTGGGCGGAACGACCCGTGTCCTTGCGGGTCCGGGAAAAAGTACAAGAAGTGCTGCGGCCGGGAGGCGTAAGTGAAACCGGGTAAAAAAATGGCGGTTTCGGGGTTTCGCGGGGCGGGGATAGCGTGCGGCTTGAAGCGTTCGGGAAAGCCGGATCTTGCGCTGGTAGTCAGCGACAGGCCGTGTGTTTCCGCGGCGGTTTTTACAAAAAACAAAATTGTGGCCGCGCCTGTCGAATGGGGAAAGGCTCTTCGAAGCCGCGGACGGCTGCGCGGGATTATCGTCAACAGCGGCAACGCAAATGCCTGCACGGGCGAAGAGGGTATCAAGGCGGTCCGGGAGATTTCCCGCGTTGCGTGCGAGGCCTTGAAGCTGCCTCCCGACTCGCTGCTGGTCGGGTCCACAGGCGTTATCGGCGTTCCCTTGCCGCTTGGAAAGATATTGTCCGCGATTCCGGGTATTGCCGGTCGCCTCTCTCCGGAAGGAATCGCAATGGCCGGCGAGGCGATAAGAACGACCGACGCGTTTCCAAAGCGTGGGGTTCGTACTTTCCGCGTTGGCGGCAAGACCGTAACGGTCGCCGCGATTGCCAAAGGGGCCGGTATGATGGCTCCCAACATGGGGACGCTGCTTGCTTACGTGTTTACCGATGCGGCGCTGCGCCCCGCCGACGCGCGGCGCGCGTTGCGGGAAGCCGCGGATGCTTCCTTCAACCGGATCGTGGTGGACGGCGACACGAGTACCAATGACACGGTTGCCCTGTTTGCAAACGGGGCGTGCGGCCTGCCTCCTTTTGCCGGGGCGGAACTGAAAAGTTTCATCGACGCTCTGCGCTCTTTGCTGCTTGATCTGGCCCTTATGGTTGTGCGGGACGGAGAAGGAGCAACACGCGTTGTGCGGATCGGGGTGTCCGGGGCGAGGTCGGCGGCGGAAGCCGAGCGCGGCGCCAGAGCGGTGGCGACTTCGCCTCTGGTCAAGACGGCCGTGTACGGCGCGGATATCAACTGGGGGCGTGTTATCGCGGCGCTGGGCCGGGCCGGGATTCATATTGACCCAATGAAGGTTTCGATGCGTTACGCCGGAGAACTGGTACTGCGGCGTGGGATGCGTCCCGATCCGGAGGCGGAGCGGCGCGCAACCCCCAAGATCCGGAAGGAGTCGTACGCGATTGATGTTGAACTTGGCGTAGGGAAAGGGAGTTCTTACCTCTACTTCTCGGATCTGACGAACAAATACGTCAAGATCAATTCCGGGTACCGTAGCTGAAGCGGGACCATAAGCGGTTTTTTAGAGCATTTTTGATTTAATTATTTACATATCCAGAGGAAGCAAAATAGTTGCTACATTCGTTTGGAGAAAAGAGCTTAAGTAGAGCACCAATCTTATCCCAGAGGGTGTCAACTGTACGAGTAGACGCCTTTCGCAGAAGGGTTTTGAGTTTGGCAAAGAGTTTCTCGATAGGGTTCAAATCGGGAGAGTAAGGCGGCAAGTAACGAATCGTAGCACCAACAGCCTCAATTGCTTCGCGCACACCTGCCACTTTGTGACTGGACAGGTTGTCGGCAATAACAATGTCGCCGGGCCGTAAGGCAGGGCACAGGAAAGCATGTACATAGGCCAGGAACAAAGCACCATCCATTGGCCCGTCAACCACCATCGGGGCCGTCACAGAATCGCAACGCAAAGCTGCAATGAAGGTTGTCGTATTCCAGTGCCCATGAGGCGCCGAGGCAACACAGCGCTCACCGCGCGGGGAACGTCCATACAAGGGGGTCATGCAGGTGTTTGCCCACATCTCGTCAAGGAATACCAGGCGAGCGGGATCCCATGTGCCCTGATACTGATGCCATTCATGGCGTGCCTGTTGAACATCTTCGCGCTCTTGCTCGCTGGCGCGTAGAGTTTTTTTTAAAGCTCAAGCCCCACTTGTCAAGCTGATGCCATAGCGCTGGTTCCTTGATCTGTACACCCTGCTGGGCCAATCGTTGGCACATCTGAGCCAGTGTCAGGTCAGGCTCAGCTTTGATCCAGTCGCGTATGTTTGTCTCTAGGTGTGCGATACGAGACCGTCTATAGCCGCCAAGCTGATAACTGCAACGTTCACCTTGATTACGAAAGCGATTCCTCACGTTGTAAACCCATATGCGGCTGACTTCCAAACGTTGGGCAATGTCACTTGGCCGTTCGCCACGCTCCAAAGCTCGTAATACACGATCGCGCAAATCTTGAGAATAAGCGCTCATAATAAACCCTCCATATAGAGGGCTTCAGAATAACATGCGTAAATGATTAAATCAAAAACGCTCTAGAGCTTCAGCTTATGTCGACGGAGTTATCCCATCAAAACAGCTTCTTGCCGTTTTGAGCGTTTGGTTCTGTATTCGCTTGAAACTACGCTTTTCGATTCCATAATATCGCCCGTTGTGATGTATGCGATTTTCGCGTAGACGTCCGCGTTGTTATCTCCCCCGCTTCCGGTTCAATGTATTCTCAGCTATAGTCCATAAAGCATAAGATGGCATGCTAATGGTGTATAAAATACATATAATATATGTGTATTTTACTTGACCGTCTTGCGAGGTTGAGATAAGTTGTGAACTCAACAATAACGAATATGTATTTTGGCGGCATATCACCGCCGAAAAAATAATGACGGTTTAGGTTCTAATCCGTACAAAAAATGAAGGAATTACCACAGGAGAGAATATGAAACGGATTGCAGGACTGCTGATTCTATCCGCGTTTCTTGCCGCCCCTTCCTTGGCCTTCGCCGAAGGGCAGCCGGCGGGGATCTATATCGCGCCCAAGTTCGTCTATGGAGCTACCTGGATGAACAAGTTTGGAGTGGATGGTGTGCCTTATGCCGGCGGCGGTAACTATGTGCCTATTCCAGACGATAAGAGCGACACCAAAATCGGCGGCGCGCTGGCCATTGGGTATGACTTTGGTAAACAAACCAAGGCTCCGGTACGCTTTGAACTGGAATACTCAATGTTTTCCGCAACCTCAGCCGAGGAGCCTTTGTACGGGTCCAAGGTCGAGTGGTCCCTTTCGACTGGCGGTTTTGTTGATCCGGTAAGATTCAGCGCAAAACAAAGGATGAAAATGCAGACCTTGTTTGTGAATGCCTACTATGATTTTCGCAATGACACACCCTTTTCGTTTTGGCTTGGCGCGGGCGCGGGCGTGGCTCTCATCGAGTCCAAGGGCAACTTCGCGATTCATATACCCGAAGATAATTATGCTTTTGGTTCGGCGCTTGGTGTAAACGATGGACCTGCATATACGGAATATTGGTCGGCAGGCTCAAAGAGAACAAAAAACTTTGCCTGGAACGTCGGGGCCGGCGTGGGGTACGATTTAACCAGCAATCTCACCCTGGACATCGGGTACCGCTTTGCCTCATTGGGCAGGGCGGAGACAGAATCGGGCAGAGGCGCGTTTATGTATATAATGTCTGGCGGTTTAGATCAAACCGCTAAAGTCAAACAGATTTACATGCATCAATTTATGCTTGGTCTGCGCGTTACATTCTAAAAATAAACCGCTGAGTCTATAGGCGCGGCGTGGCATCCGATACCGGTTTTGCCGCGCCGCGCTGTTATTTTAAATGCTAAAATTCCTGTTCCCTTGAAGAGATACACTAAAATCCTTATGAGTGTTGCCGCCATACTGCTGGCCGCTGCGGTTTTATTGGCGGGGTGCGCGTTGCGCGAGCTTGGTCGGACGCCCAAAGACGTTTCATCCTATGAAAACCTGCCTTATTTTGCGGATGGGAAATTCCGCAACGAGGAGACAGACACGCCGTATTACCCGGACCGGATACGCGGCGGCAAACCTGGCAGGCTTCGTTTCTTGAGATCCAGCTCCAACGCTCCCAAAGCTTCTTTACCGGCAATAAAGCTGAACAAAGACGCTTTTACGGGAAAACCGGAAAGATTGGCGGTGTATTGGCTTGGGCACTCCTCGCTCATAATCGAGCTGGAGGGCAAACGTTTTCTTGTCGATCCGGTTTTTGGCAATGCCGCGCCCATACCCTTTGCTGTGCCGCGCTACGGCCCTTCTCCGCTAAAGCGCAAAGAACTGCCGGTTCCCGATTACATATTGATTACGCACGATCATTACGATCATCTGGAATACGCCACCATACGCCATTTCAGAAATGAGGAAACGCTTTTCATCGTGCCGCTTGGCGTCGGCGCGCATCTTGTCAGGTGGGGTGTTGCCCCGGAAAAGATCCGCGAGCTTGGCCTGGGGGATGAATTTGTAAGCGACGGTGTTAGTATCGTTGCGGAACGCGCCGTTCATTTTTCCGGACGCACCTTTTCCACACGCAACGGCAGCTTGTGGGCAAGCTATGTTCTGAAAGGGGAACAAAGGCGGGTCTTTATAAGCGGCGATACCGGATATGGCGAGCATTTTCGCGCCATTGGAACAAAACACGGCCCCTTTGACCTTGCGTTTTTTGAAATTGACGCATGGAATCCCGGCTGGCCCAAGACACACCTGTTTCCGGACCAGGTGATACGCGCCTGCCGCGATGTTCAGGCCAAATGGCTGGTTCCCGTGCACTGGGGGGTTTTTGATCTCGCCCTGCACCCGTGGGACGAATCTATTCGTATGGTTGCCGCTTTGGCGGATGAGGACGACGGCATCAACCTGCTTACGCCTCTCATGGGGCAAAAACTTGTTCCCGGCGTAACGGAAGTTTCACGATGGTGGGAAAAACTTTCTTTTTCAAATGACGTATTTGAGGCTCCCGTTCCAGACTCCCCCAAAGCGCCGGACTGATGCGCCTGGTTGAACTATCAGGCGGTTTATGATTAAAATAACCAGCTTGGCTTTATAAATTATCACCCACGGGCGGGACTCTCCCCGGGGTGCCTCGTTTTTAACGGGGTGAATGGGGAGGGGCGGAACGTCCGGAGGACCAACCCCAAGGGGTAAGGAGGCACGAAAAGCATGGCAAATGGTCAGAGTTCCGTAATCACAATGAAACAGCTTCTTGAGGCGGGTGTCCATTTCGGCCACCAGACCAAGCGGTGGAACCCCAAGATGAAGAAGTACATTTTCACCGCGCGCAACGGCATCTACATCATCGACCTGCAGCAAACGGTGAAAATGTTCCGGTCGGCCTACGATATCGTCCGGAACTGGGCGGCGGAAGGCAAGACCATCCTCTTTGTAGGGACGAAGAAACAGGCGCAGGAAGCGGTAGAGGAAGAGGCAAGCCGGGCAAACGCTCCTTACGTCAACCAGCGTTGGCTTGGCGGGATGCTTACAAACTTCATGACGATCCGCAAGAGCCTTGATCGTCTTCAGAAATTAACCGATATGAGCACCGACGGGACCGCCGAGCGGCTTCCGAAGAAAGAAGTGCTGAAGCTCGACAAGGAACGGGTAAAGATGGAAAAGACTCTCGGCGGCATCCGCGACCTGCGTCGCGTTCCCGACGCCCTGTTCGTGGTTGACCCGTCCCGTGAGCAGATCGCCATAATGGAGGCGCGGCGTCTTGGGGTTCCCATTGTCGCCATCGTTGACACCAACTGCGATCCCGACCTCGTTGATTACGTGATTCCCGGCAACGACGACGCCATCCGGGCAATCAAGCTGTTCCTTTCTAAAATGGCCGACGCGATTATCGAAGGGAATGCCGCTTACGCCGAAAAGAACGCATCCAGCGGCGACAAGGATTCGGAAACCCCGGAGGTTACCGTTTCTCTTATCTCGACCGAAGAAGAGGAAGAAACGGCCGCCAGTCCTTCCGTAACGGCGGAAGAATAGCTTTTCATCAGCTTAAACGTCCGGCCAGAAGACTGAAAGGCCGATAAAACCGATATACATATTTTTTCAGGGAGAACTGCGGTCATGGAAATCACTTCCGGAATGGTTAAAGAACTTCGCGAGAAAACCGGCGCGGGGCTTATGGATTGCAAAGCGGCTCTGACATCAGCCGGCGGCGACATGGAAAAGGCGATTGACGCTCTCCGCACGAAAGGGTTGGCCGCGGCGGCCAAGAAGTCTTCGCGTATTGCCTCCGAAGGGCTGGTGGTTGCTTATGTCGAGGAAAATTGCGGAACGCTTGTGGAGCTTAATTGCGAGACAGATTTTGTGGCCAAAAACGAAGAGTTCATGGGCCTGGCCAAGGATATAGCCCATACAGTGAACATGAAGGCTCCTGTTGATGTGGGGGAGACGCTGCAGCTTCAGAGAAACAACGCTACCATCGAGGAGCTGATCACGGAAAAGATCGCAAAAATCGGAGAGAAGCTCTCCTTGCGCCGCTTCGAGCGGTTTACTGTTTCCAAAGGGGCCGGACTGATCGTTCCCTACATCCATATGGGCGGCAAGATCGGCGTGCTTGTGGCGCTTGAAGGAGTCGAACCGGACAACGGCGCGGTCGCGTTGCTGGCTAAAGATATCGCTATGCAGGTTGCGGCGGCGAACCCGACTTATATTTGCCGGGACGAGGTTCCCGCTTCGGTGATCGAGCATGAAAAATCGATCTACAGGGAGCAGGCAAGAGCTTCAGGCAAACCGGATAAGATTCTCGACAAGATCGCGGACGGCAAGCTGGAGAAGTTTTTCGGCGATTTTTGCATTATCGAGCAGGCATTCATCAAGGACCCCGAAAAAAAGGTCGGGCAGCTTCTTGCCGAAGCGGGCAAAGCCGCCGGAAAAGAGATCACGATAAAGTCCTTCGCGCGGTTCCAGGTGGGCGAGGGCATGGAAAAGCGGTCAGACGACTTGGCCGCGGAGGTGGCAAAGCAGATCGAGCGGAGCTGATTTCAGAAACGCTTCGCCGCGCGGAGGTTTAGTGGGGTTAGTGCCTAAACCGGCATACAACCGGGTCTTGCTGAAGCTGTCCGGGGAAGCCCTGATGGGCAAGCAGGCTTATGGGATAGACGAGAATGTCCTCGCCAGATTATCGAAAGAAATTCTGGAAGTGGCATCTCTGGGGATACAGATCGCCTTGGTTGTCGGAGGCGGGAACATTTTCCGGGGCATCAGGTCCAGCCGGGACTTGAAGATCGACCGCGCGTCCGCCGATTACATGGGGATGCTTGCGACGATCATCAACAGCCTCGCTCTTCAGGGCGCTCTCGAAAGGGCGGGGGTGGACACCAGGGTTCTCTCCGCCATCGAAATGAAAGCGATCGCCGAGTCTTATGTCCGGCGCAGGGCGTTGCGTCACCTGGAAAAGGGAAGAGTGGTTATATTTGCGGCCGGGACCGGGAGTCCATACTTCACCACAGATACGGCGGCGGCGCTGCGCGCTGTTGAAATCAACGCCGACGTTATCCTTAAAGCGACCAAGGTTGATGGCGTTTATGACCGTGACCCAATGAAAGATCACGGCGCTGAAATGTTTCATGAACTTACATACCTGGACGTTTTAAAGAAAAAGCTGAATGTTATGGACGCAACGGCCATCTCCCTCTGTATGGATAACGGTCTTCCTATCGTCGTGTTCAATCTTACCGCCAAAGGGAACATCCTCAAGGCGGTGACAGGGGAGAGGATCGGCACAGTCGTTCACGGAGGAAAATAATGGAAGGCATTATCAAAGATACTTCCGCCCGTATGGAGCGGAGCATTGAAGCGTTCAAGAAGGAACTTGGAAAGGTTCGCACCGGGCGCGCGTCATTCTCTTTGCTGGACGGCGTCAAGGTCGATTATTACGGCACGCTCACGCCGCTTCAGCAGGTGGGAACCCTTTCCGTTCCCGAAAGCCGTCTGATCACGGTTACTCCCTGGGACACCAAGATGATAGGCCCGATCGAGAAAGCTATCCAGGGCGCCGGTCTTGGCCTCAACCCGTCAAGCGATGGGAAGATAGTGCGCATACCCATTCCGCCGTTGACCGAGGAGCGCCGCAAGGAACTGGCCAAAGTTGTCCGGAAAATGGCCGAAGACGCGCGCGTCGCTGTCCGCAATGTCCGCCGCGAGTCGATAGAGAAGCTTAAAGAGAAGGAAAAGAAAAAAGAGATCTCCGAAGACCACGTCAAGCGCGGACAGGACCGGATTCAGAAAGAGACCGACGCTTACGTAAAAAAGGTCGATGACATACTCAAAGCCAAGGAACAAGAGATCCTGGAAGTCTGACAAGAAATGCGCTCGAAAGAAGGAAGCGGTGGGTTAGCTCTGCCACGCCATGTCGCCATTATCATGGACGGCAACGGCCGCTGGGCGAAGCAGCAAGGGTTGCCGCGTACCGAAGGCCACCATAGAGGCGCCAGGTCTGTACGGGAGGTCGTGGCGTGCGCGCGCGAGCTGGGAGTTCCGTTTCTCACGTTGTATGCCTTTTCCGTTGAAAACTGGGGCCGCCCCGTTGCCGAGGTGAGCACCCTGATGTCGTTGCTGCAGGAGTTCCTGTTCAACGAACTTCCTTTGATGCTCAAGCACGGAATACGGCTTCGTGTCATTGGAGAAACTTCCGCGATGCCGCCCGCTGTCCGCGGAGTTTTGGCGTCCACGCTGGCGGCGACCGAGAAGAACACCGATATGACGCTGACTCTGGGGCTCTCCTACGCGGGACGCAACGAGATCGTTCGCGCTGCCCGCAAGATTGCGGAGGAAGCGGCGCGAGGCGAACTCAATCCGGCCGATGTGACCGAAGAAGCTTTTTCCGGCCACCTGGATACCTCTTATATGCCCGATCCCGACCTGATTATCCGTACAAGCGGCGAGGTCCGGATCAGCAATTTCCTTTTATGGCAGTCGGCGTATGCCGAGTTCGTTTTTACGGATGTTCTGTGGCCGGATTTCGGCAAGGCCGAATTTATCCTGGCGCTTGAGGAATTTTCCCGTCGTAACCGGCGCTTTGGCCTGACCGGCGAACAGGTCTGGCCGCAAGGAGCAAGGTGACGATGCTTTGGAAAAGGGTTGTCACCGCCGTCGTCCTTCTCCCGATCCTGATAGCATCCATTATGGTTTCGAAAGATCAGCCGTTTGCGTGGCCGTTTATGCTCCTTTGCGCCGCGGTTACAGCCATGTGCTCCCTGGAGATGCTCCGGATGTTTTTTGGCGAGATGCGTGATCTCATGGGAGGGACCGCGCTTGCCGCGTTTGCGTTTTTTTCCGGAGCGCTTTTGCCGGCTGCGTTTTCATTTCCCGCGATCATGCTTTTCGTTGTTCTGGCGGTTTTCCACTCCATGCCCGGCGGAGACGACGTAAATGGCAAAACGCGCAAGGCCGCTTTGCTTGTTCTTTGCGTGGTCTACATTGGAGGTTTTTTTTCGTTGTACCCAAGGACGCTGTCGTTGCCGAGGGGAGAATACTGGGTGCTGCTGGGGATCGCGACTGTTGCCGCCGGAGACACTTTTGCGTACTTCGCGGGCCGCGTGTTCGGGCGCCGCAAGCTTGCTCCATCCATTTCCCCCAATAAAACCGTTGAAGGCGCGTTAGGCGGTCTGGCGGGCAGCGTGGCTGCCTGCGTCGTTTGCGCGTATTATTTCCTTCCGGGGGTTCCCGCGTGGTACGCGGCTTTGTCAGGCGGGGCTATTGGGATATGCGGGCAAGGAGGAGACCTGTTCGAGTCGCTTCTCAAGCGGTCATCCGGCGTAAAGGACAGCGGCGCGCTTTTGCCAGGGCATGGCGGAGTATTTGACCGGACGGACGCCATTCTTGCCGCTTCCCCATCCATTCATCTTTTGGCCGCGGTGGCTACGTTGACAGGAAAGTGGACGTGAAACGGCGGGGGATTGCCGTATTCGGAGCAACCGGCTCTGTGGGCCGCAACGCTCTCGATGTCATCAGGCGCTTTCCAAGGCGGTTCCGGGTTGCTTCTCTTTGCGCGGGCCGAAACGCCGACGCCATCATCTCCCTGGCCAAAATTCACCGCCCGGATACGGTTTGCCTTTGGGAGGGCGACAGCAGGAAGCTTGGCAGGGAACTTCCACGCGGCACGCGCGTATTGATAGGCGAAGAAGGAATGTCGGAGGCGGCTTGCTCGGAAAACGTCGATATTGTTCTCGCGGCGGCTTCCGGCACCTCGTTGCTGCGTCCTGTCATCATGGCGGCGGAGGCGGGCAAAAGGATCGCTTTGGCTAACAAGGAACTTCTCGTTATGGCGGGGAAGTTTCTGACAGTGGCGGCAAAGCGCGGCGGGGCGGAGATCCTGCCGGTGGACAGCGAACATTCCGCCGTGTTCCAGGCAATTGCCGGCAACCGGCGCGAGGACATTCTCCGGGTCATCCTCACCGCTTCGGGCGGTCCGTTTCGCTGCCGCAGCCTCGAAGAGATGCGCTCCGCCACTGTTTCGGCGGCGCTG
>WRHP01000003.1 GCA_009783195.1 Syntrophorhabdaceae bacterium
AACTTTTGATAACTTTGGATCATCCCCAATGCTGTCGTTTGTAAACCACTCATCATAAATTTCTGAAAGAAGTTTTAGATCATTCTTCACATCGACAAGAAATGTGTTTTTAAACATATCTATTGGCACCGGAACAGCGATTTTTTTAATCTCATTGACATCAAAATCTCCTTTGTTTGCTAATTCGATATTATCTAGCAACTCATCTAGCGATAGTTCATCAGGATCTTGCAAATTTCCTTTTTTAAGTATAGGCACAAAACCTTTATCCCACCATTTTAATATATTTCGATGCGACCGAATGACGCTTTCAAGAGTAGATTTAAATGCATATTTGGAGCTTTCAAAACGCATAACTAATAGCCGTTTCATAAACTCAGCTAAGTTACGCTGTGCTTGTCGCAAATCAGTTTCATCAAAAAAACGTTCATATTTTTTAACAAATTCATCCGGGTTACGCAGATAAGTAGCAGACATATATCGCGCTCCGATAAAACCAGATTCTTCTTCCGGTTTAGTCAATTTCACAAGTGTACTGATATATTGCTCTCTTATATTTCCTAAATCGTACTCAATAAGAAGCGGCCCCTCAACTTCAGGGAAAGAAATTTTTTGCGCTTTTAGGTCATCAGCGTATTCTTGCACCTCTTTCAAATCGATTCTCGAACGCCTGATAATGATTGGTTCTATCAGCAGACGAAGCTCATGACTTAATTTTTTCAAATCCGCTTTGATGCGTTCGGTCATTTCTTTTTTACCCTTTTTCTCCAAAGAACGATACTCAGCAATGAGTTCATGAAAACGTAAACTTAAATTATCTACTGAGTTAATAGTTGATCTACTTGGAGTTTGAAACAATTTTACCATTGCAAACAAATCTTGAGGTCTATTATTATATGGCGTTGCTGTAAGCAGAATTACTTTATTATCAGCATGAGAGCGTGTTAATTGATGCAAATATTGGTAATCATCTGTAAACTCATTACGATACCTATGTGCTTCATCAATGATGAAAAGCGCAGGCTGATCGCTTGTTGCATAACGATCATGGATATGTTCAATTTTTCCGCCACTTTCTACAATTGCCCCACGAATACCGAAATCTTGAACATAATCGTCCCACTGTTGAACAAGATGTGGCGGTGCGATAATAAACGTGCGTTGAATATCAAGATTGTACGCTATTGCGGCAGCAACAATAGACTTTCCTAAACCCACAACATCGGCAACAATAACGCCATTGTTTTTGTTAATACAATCTATACCGTTCCTTATTGCATCTAATTGATAGCGTAAGTTGGTAAACTTACCTCTCGATATAACGGATGGTGTCTTTAAGTCATGTTCGTTAACTTGATAATATAATTCATGAAGAATACGTATATATATCTTGTATGGGTCTGGTTTCGAGTGCAACCATAACCTTTGCTTAATTTCTTCAAGAAACTCATCATTGCTGTCGCTTGTTTGTATATCAATGGTGTTAGAATCGTTCCAAAGTTTATTGAAATACTCAAGATACTTGTCGTAATCTTGGTTATCGCTGAACCTATGATTAAGCTCACCTTGCCCAACTAAACCTGAATATGTAAAATTGGATGAACCCATAAAAACAACGCCTTTTGAATCTCCATTAGCTGAAAACTCCAGTTTGTTTGTAAGTATATATGTTTTTGCGTGATTGCCTTCGGATGTTATACGAATTTCAAGTGAACCGTCATATAATTTTTTCTCGAAAATTCTCTGCATTTTTTGACTATCAGTTCCATCAAATAACTCCGATAACGATGATTTATTAAACAGACGAATGAAACTCTCGGTATATTCCTTTTTACGTTGAGAACGGCTAAATGAATAATATTTTTTGTTCTGGTAAGTATTTAGATCAACATTTGGGTACGACCGAATTGCCGCACTAAGCTCATTAACCGCATTGGGGTCAATAGATTTTCCAACAAGTATCCTAATATGCTTGTCCTTGAGTTCCTCGGCCAGCATTGAAAACCCGGAAAAATAAAAATAAGCCGTCAAAATATCCACTCTATCCGTCTGTGGCAGAGTGTTCTTTAGGGCTTGTTCTAATGTTTGAGATAAGTTATCGATCAGTCGTGACATAATACTCTCCTATAATGGCAATCTATTTATGCGACAAATAACAGCGCAAACACCGTCTACGCTTTTCCTTCGTTAGACACAAACTCGGCAAATTCACGAATACATTTTAAGCTCCGGACAAAATACCATTTAGCCTTCGGAAACTCCGCGCTCCCAATTTGCATTGTGCAAAAACAGTACATTGCTTTTGAGGCATACCTGGTATGGCGCACTGTAGCCCACTGGTTGAACTTGTAAGTAATTCTTACAAGTTGCCGCTTAACCCCGTCAGCAGCGGTTGTTCGGAAAAACCGAGCAACTGAATTTCCTCTTTAATCTGTTCCGCAAACTCTGTTTGCAGGACAACAGAATTGGTGATACCGACCATGCTTCTTCGCCTTACAGGTATTGCAAATTCGCTACGCACTGCGTAGCGAATTCCCCAAGATCTGGAAAGATGAGATAAAATTGCCGGAAATTTTTGAAGTTGGCAACACCCAAAGCCTTTGCCGAAATTTCCACCCACACAACAAAACCGGCGGTAAAGAGTGTTTTCTTCACCGCCGGTTGCAGGCAAGGAAACGAAAAATCAGTTAACAATTACGATTTTGCTTCCCTAAAACATTCGTCTCTCTTCGCGCGGAGCACGTTTTTTCGTAAGCCATCAGCAAAGAGAAAGCGTTCGCCAGAATAGCCTGAAAAAAATTGACGGCATGTCTTACGCGAAGCAAACATTCAGGTCACTCCCCCTTGCGGGCCGCCATTTCTACCCGGCGCTGCACGATCGACCACGACTTCGTGGTGAGGAAGCTCTCCTCCATATCTTCGACCATGGAGGCGAATTTGCGCATCGGCACGGCGAAGCTAAGATCATGCCTGCCGACAAAAGGACGCGCGGTGATATCGAACATGCCAAGTACGGCCCTTGGCCGCTCGGCGGTATTTTCAAGAAGCGGGTACTTCACAATGGACGCACAGCCCGCGCAGAACGGGCAGAAAACACCGTTGGCCTCCCCTTCGGAGAAGTTTGCCAAAGTAAACAGCCCCGCAAGGATATCCGGAGAAGCGACGAAGATCATGGCGATGGGCTGATCGCCCCACCCAAGCTGGTCAAACCGCTTAAAGACAATATACTGCTCCGGCGCCTGAAACTGCTGATCCTGCTGCAAAAACTCCTTCACCAGCTCCGGCGTTTTCTTGTAGCGCTCGCCTTCTACCTTTCCCGGAATTCCGCATGAAAGGAAATGTTCGAAGTTCGGTTTCAGCTTGTCTGAAAAACCAAGATACCTTTTCCCTCCTTCGCATCCGACCGTGTATTCATCAAACCGAAGCGATTTCCCCTGACGCACCGCCGCCAGGTCGGACAGGAAACAGCGATGCTCCTTCGGAACGTGAACCTTTTCGGTCCCTTCCGCCTCGTCGCTGTACCAGAAGGCGATCGGCAGCTCCACTTCCGGAAAATACTTTTTCCAAAGTGAAGAGAAGCGGTCTTTGAGAGTCATGTCCATGGCACTACCTCCTTGAAATTTACAGTTTGTCTTTTTCCTCCCGGAGGATGTCGAAAGCGGCTTCGACCTCTTCCGGAGTATTGTAGAAGTGCGGCGAAAGCCGAATTCCCCCGTTACGCGAAGCGCACATCACCTTGCGGTTTTGCAATGCTTTCCAAAGCGCGGCGTTATCGACCCTGGGTATGCGGATGGTCACGATGCCGGAGCGGTCTTCAGGCTTTTCGGATGAAAGTATCTCATACCCGCTCTCCCGCGCCTTCTCAAAGATCAAATCCGTCAGCATGCGAACACGCTCCCAGATCCGGTCGATCCCCGTGGAGAGCAGCAGTTCCATTGACGCGTTGAACACGGTCAACGCATTCGTATTCATGCACCCAGGCTCGTACCTCTGCGCGTCGGGCGACATCCGAAAATCATATTTGTCGAAATCAAAGCGGTTCTTGACGGAGTGCCATCCGAGGATCACCGGCTCGATCATATCCATAACATCGCGCGAAATGTAGAACCCGCCGATACCGTCCGGACCCATCAGCCACTTGTGGCTGTCCGCGGATACCGCGTCGATCCCGAATGATTTGACATCCATCGGCAGGACTCCAAGCGACTGAATCCCATCAACGCAGAAAAAGATCCCGTTCTTTTGGCAATACTCCCCAATGCTGGAAAGATCGTTGCGAAAGCCGCTCAAAAACTCAACCGACGACAACGTGATCAGCCGTGTCTTTCCGTCGCACGCCGCAAACAGATCCTCTTTTCGGGTCCACCCATCCTTGGCGCAGATCATTCGCACTTCCACGTTTCGGGTCTGAAGGCGCATCCACGGATAGATATTGGACGGAAACTCCACGTTCGTCGTAACAAGGTTGTCGCCCTCTTTCCAGGGAAAACCAGCCGCGACGAATGAAAGACCCTCTGAGGTGCTTTTCACGAAAGCAATCTCTTCGGGCGACGCCCCGACTATGGAGGCGAAACGTCCGCGGGTTTCCTGGATAAGCCCTTCCCAATGCCGTATCGGCATTGCGCCTTCATCCCGGCTGCGCCGGTACGCGCGAATGCCCGCTTCCGCAGCGCTTGCGGGAAGGGGGGAAACGCCCGCATGGTTGAAATAGAGGTATTGAGAGGAGACGGGAAACTCAGCCGCGCGGATAGGGGACACATCGATCGGCAAGGAACTCCTCCTGCAAGGGTGTCTTTTTACTACGCTATAATACAACGCGATGGAATGGTCTGATAAAAACAGTATTCGGTACGACCGAAATATCCGGCTGGCCGAACTTGGCAGGCAGGGACAGGAGCGGCTGTTCCGTTCCTCGGTCCTGGTCGTCGGCGCCGGCGGTCTGGGATCGCCCGTTTTGCTATATCTTGCGGCGGCGGGCATCGGCCGGATCGGCATTATGGACGGCGACCGCCTGGAGCTGACAAACCTGAACAGGCAGGTGGTCCATAAAGACGCCTCTATAGGGCGATGGAAAGCGGAATCGTCGGCGGAGACGCTTCGGGCATTCCGGCCGGATCTCGCGGTGGATGTTCATAACAAGCTGCTTACAGCTGAAAACGCCTGCGATACTTTTTGCTGGTACGATATCGTAGTTGACGCCACCGACAGCTTTCCCGCAAAGTTTCTGTGCAACGACGCCGCCGTAATCATGCGGCGCCCTCTGATTCACGCGGGGGTCATCCGGTTTGGGGGGCAACTGCTCACGGTGCTGCCGGGCGAAACGGCATGCCTGCGCTGCCTGATACCGGAAATTCCTCCGAAGGAAGATTCCCCAAGCGCCGCCCAGATCGGCGTACTCGGCGCGGCGGCCGGAATCGTGGGAGCCTGGCAAGCGCTGGAAGCGGTGAAACTCATAGCGGAGATACCCCCGAGGCCAGGAGGCATCCTCCTGTCGTTAGACACGCTTTCCGGAGAAACATCGCGGCATATCGTGCCAAGAGATCCGGCGTGCCCCGCGTGCGGCGACAACCCAAGAATTTCAGAGCCGCTAACGCCTGCGGAATACGAACAGGACCAGAATCAGTTATAAACGTTTCTTTGGGGACGTCTTACACCTGGAGGATGTTGGACTTGAAGATCAGCTTCTCCTGATCGTCTCCGTCATCGGGGAAAACCGCGTAGCCAAAGCGCACATCCACAACGGTATCCTTTAACTTCTTGCGAATCCGCTCCACTTCAACCTTTATAGCCTTGCTGATGCGGCCAACGGCGCTCATATTGCCGTCATCGGTCTCGGGAAGTATCATTCCAAACTTTGCTTCGTTTATTCTCGCCACGACATCATATTCCCTCAGCGTGCCGCGAATCGTCTTGGCCACCTGCTTCAGCACATAGTTTTCCATATGGTCATCGCGCTCGGATGACTCCGCTTGAACCCGGACGCGCACCTCGCATACAAGAAGGACAAGCCGCCGCTTGAACCGCTTGGCGCGGCTTACCTCGTTCATAAGGCGAGTGCGGAAATATTTCAGTGTGGGCAGCCCGGTCAGCCCGTCAAGGTTGCGCAGTTGGTCGCTGCGCGTGTAGGCGATGGCGTTGGAAACCGCTCTCTCCACGTATTGAATAAACTTCGAGAAGGTGGCCAGATCCTTCGCGGAAAAAAACGATTTAAAGGTCTTGTGCGTAAGTTTATCGACAATGGTGACTGTCCCAAAAGTGCCTTCGTTCCCTCTCAAAGGAAGGCAGATATGTGTGCGCGCAGTATCGGAGAACTCGCTCCAGTTTTTATCCTCAAATACGTTTCGCACCAGCAGCGAAGGCTCCCCCTTCAAGATGCGCGAGACCGCCTTTTTATCCAGGAGGAACAGTCTTTTTTGCTCTTCTTCTTTCTTGTTTCCGCAAAACTCGCGAATCCCGTACTTTCCGGTCTCCGGGTCGAGCAGCCGGATAATACATACCTCCGCCTCCATGATCATGCAGGCGGACGCGGACACCAGCTTCAGAAGCTGCGAGAGGTTCAGCGTCGAGATTATATTGACCCCGGCCTCGTTGATGGCGGCTATCTTGGTCATCCGCTGGTTGACGGATTCTTCACGCAGCGACGAACCGACAACATCCCCCAAAAGCTTCGTGGCCTCATAGATCGCTGACTGGCGCTCTTGCGAAAAACCAGACTCGGTCACGGTATGCATGACTAAAACGCCAACCGGCTCCTCGTAGGAAATCAAGGGAACCACCATAGCCGCGCCCTGCCGGCAGCCTTCTTTGGGAGGATTTCGCTCCTCGAGAACAATGGAGCGTCGCTCGGTAAGCGCAAGTCTTTCAAGGGTGCCTTTCGACGAAAAGTGAATTCCGGAGGTTTTTTCGCGGATTTTGCGGTTAGAGAACTTTATGAAAAAATCCTCGCTGTCCTGATCGAACAGCAAGACGGAGATAACCCCTCCTCCGACAAAGCCGGATACCGCGACGCACCAATCTTTAAGCCTATCTTCAATCGGTTTACCCGATCGAAGAATATCTCCGACATTGCTTACAAAAGTTTCAGACAACAGGAGCCACCCCTTCTATTACTGCTCCTTATCCATCCCAATGCTAATGCGTATATACACGGGGTTCCCGGCGCCGTCAAAAAACAGCGCGGGAATTACAGCGCGCCCGTCAGGGGCGATATAGGGAGACTCAAACTGCATAAACGTAAGTCCTCCGCCTTGCGCCTCCACAGAAATAGCGGGAGCGGGAACAGGCGGCACAGCAAAGACATCCTCCGTCTCCTGGAAAACATCGGGAGTCTCAACCTCTACCTCGATATCTCCCAGTTCCTCCAATTCATGCGCGACCGCCGCCGACTCCTGTACAGACGGCGCCAGCTTGTGTTTGGTGGAAGCTGGTTTAAGCTTCTGTTGAGGTTCAGACGGAGGCAGCAACAGCGGAGGTGGAGCAAGAACAGGCGGCGGCGGAGGCGGTTCCAGTTTCGCAGCCGGAATGTTAACAACCGGCTCAAAATCGACCTCTTCTTCCTCTATTTCCATATCCTTGATCTCCTCGATAGCGGAGATCTCTTCCAGTGGTTTCGGCTTTGGCTCACTCTTTGGTTTCGGTTTCGGTTCCGGTTCAATCTTTGGCTTTGGTTCAGGTTCGCTCTTTGGCTTCGGCTCCGGTTCGCTCTTTGGTTTCGGCTCCGGTTCGCTCTTTTGCTTATTCTCAGGAGCCTTTTTGGGGATTTCTTCCAGAGATTTTTCGGGCGCTTCCTGAGAATCCACCTCGCCAGGCATCAAAAGGGTCTTGCGAAGATGCGCGAAAACGAGCCGGGAAATGGCAACAAGCGTCTCCGTAACGCCCTTACCCGCGGGAGCGACAGCCTCACAGGTCGGGACGTTCATGTAATTCAGCTCCGCATCCATCTCCTGCATGGTCAGGACGTTTTTCAGATCGCGCTTGTTGTACTGAAGAACAAACGGCAGCTCTTCAAGCTTCTTTCCGTAGCTTGAAAGGTTGTCTATCAGGTTCTTTAGGCTTTCCATATTGCTGCCGACCATATCCCGCTGCGAATCGGCAACGAACACAACGCCATCGACTCCCTGAAGCACAAGCCGCCGCGTTGCGTTATAGAAAACCTGCCCCGGAACAGTGTAGAGATGAAAGCGTACCTTGAACCCCTTGATCTGACCCAGGTCGATCGGCAGAAAATCGAAAAACAGGGTTCGGTCGGTCTCTGTGGGAAGCGAGATGAGGCGCCCTTTCTGGTCCGGACGCAGCATTTTGTGAATCATCTCGATGTTGGTGGTCTTGCCGGAAAGGCCCGGACCATAGTAAACGATCTTCGCACTAAGTTCTCGGGTTGCGTAATTAAATAGCGCCACATCTTCTCCCGAACGTTTAGTTTCTCTGCGCCAGCATGCGCTTGGCCTCTTGGCGCACGGTAACACTTACACTACGGTTGTTCGAAATAATCCGCAGTTCGTTCGTCGCAAAACCGCGCAGGAAGCGGATTGCGGCCGGAGGCGGCGTCCTCGGGTTCTGCACGATCGCCGAAACAATCTGGCGATTCGAAGTCCACTGCCGGTTGTCCGCAATAACCCGGAGGATGTCCTCGTTGGTCTGGGAAGACGAAGCAAAGGTAATTATGTCCTCCTCGGACAGCAGCGGACTATTTATCAATGCTCTGGCAACCATTGAGCTGGCATCGCGGGAAAGAATCCTGCGAACCTCACGGTTTCCTTTCGCCGCCAACTCCACCTTCTCCGGAACCGTCATTGCGGAGATCTTGGCTTCCAGCGACTGGCGCGACTCCTCGCCGACAGGCTGGCCGGAGGTCGGGGCATCGGAACCTTGCTGCTTATTGTCGGAAGCGGTCACTCTTCCTCCTCTTCCCCTATCTCCTTCTTGGCCTCCGCAATTACCTTTTCGGCAATGGCGGCCGGCGTTTCCTCGTAGTGATCAAGCTTCATGGAGAACTGACCGCGTCCTCCGGTCATCGAGTTGAGGTCCGACGAATAGCGAAGCACTTCGGCCAGCGGCACCTGGGCCCGGACAATCTGGCTTTTGCCTCTCGCGTCGACGCCCAGCACGCGGCCGCGCCGCCCGCTCATATCGCCCATGACATCGCCCACGTTCTCGTCCGGCACGATTACTTCCATCTCGACAATCGGCTCCAGCAGCACCGGCTTTGCCTGCTCCGCCGCCTTCTTGAAAGCAAGAGAGCCAGCGATCTTGAACGCCATTTCCGAAGAGTCGACCGTGTGGTAAGAACCGTCGAAGATGGTGACTTTCACGTCCACCACCGGGAATCCGGCGATAACGCCTTTGGCCATCCGCTCCACAACGCCCTTCTCAACCGCGGGGATGAACTGCCTCGGGACCGACCCGCCGACGATCGCGTCAACATACTCGAATCCTTTGCCCCTTGGCTGCGGCTCTATCCGAATCCAGCAGTCGCCGTACTGGCCGCGTCCGCCGGACTGCTTCTTATGCTTGCCCTGCACCTCGGCCTTACCCTTGATGGTTTCAAGGTAAGCAATCTTTGGAGTGCGCAGCTCCACCTCGACGCTGTATTGCCGTTTGAGCTTTTCGACTATGACTTCGAGATGGGTATCGCCCATACCGGCGAGGATAAACTCGTTGGTCTGCGCGTCTTTGCGGAAATGGATGGTGGAATCCTCTTCCATCATCCGGGCGATAGACACGCCCAGCTTGTCTTCGTCGCTGCGGGTCTTGGGCCGCACGGCAAAAGAGATTACCGGCTCCGTCTTCTCCGGAAGGTTGAACAGGACCGGCGCCGCCTTCGGGTCGCAAAGCGTATCGCCGGTAGTGGTTTCCTTGAACTTGGCCACCGCGACGATTTCGCCCGCGGTAGCCGAGCTGACGGTTTTCTGTTTTTTGCCTTCCAGACGAAGGATCTGGCCGATCCGCTCCGACGCGTCCTTGGTAGAGTTCAACGGCGACATTTCAGCGGTAAGCGTTCCGGAGAAGATTTTGAAGATGGAAAGCTTTCCGGCATATGGGTCGGCAAGCGTCTTGAACACCTGCGCAGAAAACGGAGCCTTCTCTGAAATCTCGCGCTTCTCTTCCGCCTTCGTTTTGGGATTGGAGCCAGCTACAGATCCGCGGAAAGACGGATCGGGCAACGCGAAATTGATCAGGTCCATCAGCGCCGCGATGCCGATGATGCGCGCGGAACTGCCGCAGAGTACCGGCAGGAACTTCGCGGCAAGGACGCCGGCCCGGAACCCGGAACGAATCTCGTCCTCGGTAAGCTCCCCGCCTTCGAGAAACTTTTCTATCAGGGTATCGTCGGCTTCGGCGCAAGACTCGATCAGCTTCTCGCGCGCCTTCGCCGCCGCGTCGGCCATGTCGGCCGGAATATCCTGCACCGCAAAGTCGCCGTTGTCGCCGCTGTAGACCAACGCCTTCATCCGAAACAGGTCGATCACGCCGGAGAAAGACGCCTCGCGTCCTATTGGAAGAACGACAGGGACCGCCTGCACCTTAAGAATTTCTGTCATTTCCGCGACAGACTTGTCGAAGTCGGCGCGCTCTTTGTCCATCTTGGAGACAAACCCGATCATCGGCACGCCAGCCACCCGCGCAAGACCAAACATCTTCTCCGTCTGCACCTCGACGCCGGACACCGCGTTCACAACAAGAACAGCGCCATCGAGAACGCGAAGGACCGCCCGCGTGTCGGCCTCGAAATTTATGTATCCCGGAGTATCGGCAAGCGTTACTTCGACTTTGTTCCAGTTGTAATGATGGAAAGATGTGCTGATTGTAATTTTTCTGCGAATTTCTTCGGGATCGTAATCGAAGTTAGAACTCCCGTCGTCAACTTTGCCAAGCCGATCGACTGCCTTCGCGTTAAATAGCAACGCCTCCGCGAGGGTAGTTTTTCCCGCACCCCCGTGGGCGATAATTCCTACATTTCTGATTTGCTTGATGTCCAATTACATATCCTCCTGTCTAAATGTTCCTCTCGTATATAATACGCAAGCCTTCCAGAGTCAAATTCTCGTCTATTTCATGTATTTTAGATGATTCTCGCGCTATTTCACATGCCATACCACCGGTCGCTACAACATAAGGCTGTATCCGGATTTCATTGCATATACGATCAAGAATGCCATCGACCATGGCGACATACCCATAGAATATCCCCGATTGCATCGCATTGACCGTATTTTTTCCGATTACTGAAGGAGGCTTGATGATTTCTATCTGCGGAAGTTTGGACGCCTGCCTGAAAAGCGCCTCCGCCGAAATATTCACGCCGGGGGCAATAACCCCTCCCATGTAGTCGCCTTTCATTGACACATAGTCAAAGGTGGTAGCGGTGCCAAAATCGACGATAATTGAAGCTTTCTTTTGCTTGGCGTATGCGGCAACGGAATTGACGATCCGGTCCGCCCCGACCTCTTTGGGGTTATCCATTTTTATGGAAATGCCGGTTTTGATCCCCGGACCGACAACCATGGGCGTCACTCCGAAATAGCGGACGCAAAGATCTATTATGGTTGGGGTTAGCGGCGGAACGACAGAGGCTATGATGATCGCCTTGATATCCGGCAACGAGAAGCTGCTCGCGTCGTAGAGGTTGCGCAGCATAATGCCGTATTCATCGCTTGTCTTATGCCTGTCGGTCCAGACGCGCCAGTGGTGCAGAAGCTTCTCGCCCTCGTACACGCCAAGAACAGTGTTCGAGTTGCCTACGTCGATCACGAGAAGCATACTATATCTCCGCTGTAAACCATTTCGTCGGTCAACGCCCCGTCCGGGCGAAACCGCAGTACGCCGTCGTTACTCACCCCGCCGGCGACACCCCAAGCTTCTTCACCGCCACGCCGGATCAATATTCGCCGGTCCCGCAACATGTCCCTGCGCGACCAGTCCGGGTGAATCGCCTTAAACCCATTTGCTACGAATTCTGTATAGCGGATGCCGAAAGCGTTCAGGAAACCAGCCAGGATCTCCTCGCGAGAAAAGGAGTGTCCCGCGCTAATAGCAAACGATGTGGCCTTTCCGTGAAGCTCGTCCGGAATCTCGTCTTCGGCAAGATTCACGTTTATGCCGACGCCAACCACCGCGCATTTCAATTCGTCGCCGTCGGATGTGGTCTCGACCAGAATGCCGGCAGCCTTCCGGCTTCCTAAATAAAGGTCGTTTGGCCACTTGAGAAAAGCGGCAACCCCAACGCTTTCCGCAACATCGGCCAGAGCCACTCCCGCCGCGAGTGATAGCCCGGCCGCCTTCGCATTCGGGATTTTTGGACGCACAATCAGCGAAACATAAATGTTTCGGCCTGGCGGCGAAACCCAATGCCGCCCCCGGCAACCGCGCCCAAAAGTCTGCTCGTCCGCAATTACTACCGTTCCGTGCGGAGCGCCTGACGCGGCAAGCTCCATCGCCCTGATGTTAGTGCTGTCCACCGAACCAAGACAAACCATCTCAACCCATGGGCTGCCGCAGGCAAGCTTTTTTAACAGTTCCTCCGGCAAGGTCTGCCCGAAAATCATCACTATATATAAGCATTTAGGGTAGATAAAATCAATACAAAGATTAACGCGCGGGCCTTGCGCGGCATCATGGCTCGAAGCGTATCTCATCTCCTATCGCGCTTTCCGTCCGCCTGATAGTTCCCGCAGGCAACTCCAAAACTCCGCGGGCGTTCCGGACGATTCCAGAAACGCGATTCACCCGGAATCCTTCGAGCAACCACAATATTTTTCCGTCCGACCCAAGAAACAAAGCGTCGAAAACAAATCGCATCCCGATCGAATGGATGCTGGAACACGGAGAGATCCACAACCCCTCTTCCTCCTCCAGCCGGTCTTTACCGAGAAGACCTATCATCCTCCCGAAAAAACCTCTTGCGGTATGGACCTTCGCGCCAAGGACAGTCCCGCGCGTGATGTTCAATACCTTCATCGGCGCCCGCCTTGCTCCTTGCCGCCAAACAAGGCATGTCGCGCCAGTTCGGCCACATGGACAATCCGCATGGAGGGGTTGGTGCGAGCCGCCATATCCCGCATCTGGAAAATGCACCCGGAGCAGGCGGCGGAGATGATTTTTGTGCCTCCCTTTGCCGCAACGGATACCTTGTTCTCACCGATACGCGCGGAAGTAGGATAATCCCTTACATTAAATGCGCCTCCGTATCCGCAGCATAAATCCGCCCCTTCCATCTCTTTAAAAGCGCTCCCCGCCGCCCGGACCAGCACTTTGCGCGGCTCGTCCCCTCTCTTCAACGTCCCTGTCAGGTGGCACGAGTCGTGGTAACCGATCACGCCCGGAAACGAAACCGTAGCCGGGTCCGGAAATTTGCGCGCAACGCCGGAGTCGAGAAGAAAGCTCGCATAATCAATACTGCGCTTCGCTACGAAAAGAGCGTCCTCATAAAGCGGATGCCCTTCCTTGAACAGTTCAGGAATGTTTCTCTTGAACATAAGGAGACACGACCCGCACGGAAAGACAATCGTTTCCGGCGCGGCCACGCGCATGCTCCTAAGGTTTGCCTCCATGCTGACAAAAGCGGACTTCCTGTCGCCTGAAGTCAGCGCGGGGAGACCGCAGCATGCCGCGCCCCGGAAAACTGAAACCGGTCTGCCGCAAATCTTTACCGTCTCGTACGCCGCGCCGCCAACCTCCGGAAAGAGGTGGTCAAACACACACCCGACAAACAGCATCACATCGCCGGAAACCGCTTCGCTCTTCCCAAGCGACTCTATAAACCCTTTTGAAGGCAGCTCTGGAAACATCCTGCCGTCCCCAAAGAACTTCAACGGAAACCGGTAATGAAGTCCGCTATCGGTAGGGATTTTTTTAAGGAAGATACGCTGGGCAGCCGCGCCCGCTCTGCGTATAGCCCGCATCGCGGCATCAGAAGGCATGACATTTCCAAACAGGATGCTCTTCCATGCCGGAATACCAACTTCATCCGCAAGCTTTGCCCTGGCGCGCATAACGATCTCTTCATAAAGAACCTGGTTGGGGCACTCCCGCTCACATCGCCCGCAAAGGAGGCAGTCCGCCATCGCTTCACGTACCGCCGGCAAATCCAGATTCTCGCCGGCAAGCGCGCTCTCCAGGATGCGCACCTTGCCTCGCGCCACCGCGTTTTCCGTTTTCCTGTAAGGATAAAGACTACAGACGGTCCGGCAGGTTCCACACTTGGCGCACAAGCCCGCCATCTCCAGCAATTCTTCGTCTTTCACGAAGACCCCGCAACCTCCTCCGGGAAAATCTTTCCAGGGTTAAGAATCCCGTTTGGGTCAAAGCAGCTTTTAAGCCGCTTCATCACGGATATTCCCATCGGCCCTATTTCCATTTCCAGGAACGGAGACTTTACGATCCCGATTCCGTGCTCCCCGGTTATCGTACCTCCCATGTCCACAGCGGCTTTGAACACTTCGGCGACCGCTTCTTCGGCGCGCCGGTATTCATCCTGATCTTTTCCCGAAATCATGATGTTGGCATGAATGTTCCCGTCTCCGGCATGGCCAAAGTTTACTACCGTAACCTTTTTTCTGGCGCCAAGCTCCGAGAGGAAATCAAGCATGTCGGCCAGCCTGCTCCGGGGAACCACGATGTCCTCGTTCATCTTCACGGCGCCGACGCGCAGCAGCGCCGGAGATATTGAACGGCGCAGCTTCCAGAGATCGTCTCTCCCCGGCGCGTCGTAGGCGCGCCTCACCTCAAGCGCCCCGCAAGCGCGGCACGCCTCTTCCACCCGGTCCGCCTCCGGCGGCGCGGACGCGGCGGACCCGTCCACCTCTACCAGCAGGACGCTGCGCGTCCCTTCGGGCAGATCTATCGGAATCGTAGCCTGCACGCAGTCAATGGCGGTACGGTCCATCAGTTCCATCGCGGCGGGAATAACGCGCGCCGCCACGATCGCGTTCACCGCCCCGGCAGCCTTACGGTTTTCCGTAAACATCGCCAGAAGCGTAATTACCGACTCCGGCAGCGGAACAAGCTTGAGCGTGGCGCGGGTGATAACGCCAAGTGTGCCTTCGGAGCCCACCAGCATCCGCGTCAGATCGTACCCGGCCACCCCCTTCATGGTTGCCACGCCAGTGCGGACGATCTCTCCCGTCCCAAGAACCGCTTCGAGCGCCAGAACATAGTCCCTTGTCACGCCATACTTGACCGCGCACATCCCGCCCGCGCACTCGGCGATATTGCCGCCGATAGTGCTGAATTTGAGCGACGCCGGATCGGGAGGGTAGAAAAGGCCCATCTTGCGAACCTCTTCTTTCAGCGCGCCAGTCACTACGCCCGGCTGCGCGACCACATACAGATTTTCCGTGTCGATAGCCAGAATCCGGTCCATAAGCTCGGTGGAAAGGACAAGCCCTCCATGAACCGGCAGCGAACCGCCAGAGAACCCGGTTCCCGCCCCGCGTGGAACGACCGGAAAACGCATCTGGTTTGCAAGCTCGACAATACGCTGAACTTCCAGCGTATCGACGGGAAATGCCACAGCATCGGGGAGAAAATTTTTTCTTGTAGCGTCGAAGGAATAGCTGGCACGAGTCTCAAAGGAAGTCTCAAGCCGTTTTCCAAGGATTTCATCGAGCGCGGAGAAGGCGGACTTTTTCATATCCGCTTTTATCCTATCACGGAAAGAAAAAACGCCTGTTCGAGCAAAGCTAATCGAGCGAGTTGATAAACGCCGTAATTACGGCGACCAGCTCCGTGGGCCGCTCAAGGACAGGAAGGTGTCCGGTGCCGTGCATGACCTTCAAGACCGCGCCGGAAATGTTATTTGCGAGATATTCCCCATATTTCAGAGGAATAAGCCCGTCTTCAGTGCCATTGATCACAAGCGTCGGAAGGCGGATCACGCCGATACGGTCCATCCGGTCGAAATCATTGCACGCGCGAAAGTCAGCCAGATGGGTCTCAAGTCGGGTAGACAAAAAGTTTTTCATAACATCTTCCCGCAAATCGGCGGATGTTTCGTTTGATATCATCCGATCCACAAACTCCGGAACGAAATCGTTAAACCGCTCCTTGATTCCCTGGACGATATCCGGATCGACTTTGAGCTTGGCTCCGGAGGAGATAATAATCAGCGCCTCTATCCCCGGCATCTCATTAAGAGCGGCCTCCAAGGCAATTGCCCCTCCCATCGAGTGCCCCGCCAGGATAAACTTTTTCAGCCCAAGCTCTTTCACGAAGTCAGCCAGCCATCCGGCCGCCTGCGAAATGCTTTCAAATGGAGCTCCGCCGCTGCGGGCATGGCCGGGAAGATCGGGAATGATGAGCCGCGCGGTCCCTTTTAGCCTGGCCCACTGGTCCCGGAACGTATGATGAGACCCGCCGGCGCCGTGCAGAAACAGGATCGTGCGCGAACTCGACTTCATGGTGTCTTTGAAATAAACGACCTGATCCTTAACGTACATCTCTGGCATTTTCCGGCCCCCTCAGAATGTTGGTACGTTCCAAGTATATCCAATCTTCAGGCCGATTATCGCGCCAAGGTTTTTTAATGTTTTTGAAACCGGCGAACGGCATGAAAAAAGAAGTCACGCGCAGTTTGCGCGATTCCGCCGCAATCAGCGCGTGATTCACGTCGGCATAATTTTTCTGGTGATGGTTTTGGGATTCCGGTGACTGTTGCGCGTAAAGAAACGATTGACTCGACAACTTGCTGCGGTTGAACAGATAAACTCTTACAGTTCGCCTTGCCACTGCCGTTAATCCGGGAAGGACGGACGACCCATTATGATCCTCGTTGTTTAAACGTGCCCGGAGTTTTCCGCGCCTGGCGCGCGAAGCCCATCCGCAAGCAGATTGAAAACCTCGGACGCAGTAACAGACGGATGGTAGTTCTTTCTTTTGGAAAGGATGTAGGTTCTGGAAAGCTCATCCATAGCGCCAAAAACGATACGCCGCGCCACTCTGACATTCATATCTAAACGGAACAGCCCCGCTTCCTTGCCTTCTTCGATAATTCCGCTCAAGATGTCGAGATACTCAAAGAACTTAACAGGCGTATAGTCCTTCATGAACTTACTGCTCTGCCGAAGCTCTACCTGCAACACTTCAATCAGTCCCGCTTCGCCCTCCAGTAACTTCATGTGATTCTCTATATATGCTTTCAACTTATCCAGCGGGTTCGTGTATTCATTGACCTTCCTGCGCATTTCCACAACAATTTCGTCCATCTTCTCTTCGAACAGCGCGATCAGCAAGTCGTCCTTGCTCTTGAAATATATGTAAATCGTGCCGTCCGCCACGCCGGAAGCCCTGGCGATCTCTGACACCTTGGAGCCGAAAAAGCCTTTTTGAGAGAAAACCTCGATAGCCGCCTGGAGAATACGATTCCGTTTGTTTCCGGCGTAATCCGGATCTTTCTTTGGCATAACTTCCTCCGTAAAACTGAACGGCGATTCACAAAAAATACGGCAACGAGAACAATCTGTCAACAGTGTATAAAACACCGCACCCTGCGTCTGTCACATATAAGTTATCGGAAAAAATTTGAAAAAATTAAATCCGCAAGCGCCTGTTTTTCCGCTTCGGCTATTTTTTTTAAGAATATTTTGTAATATTTCCACAATTCCACCTCACACCCCGATCCGGTCCCTCGCATTTTTTGTCTCGGATCAGAGTGGCGTCAAGGTTATATCAGGATTTGAGGTGGCGGGAATTGACCGGAACGTCCTTTTTCAGTTCGTCGATAGTAAGGACAGCGGCGCTTCATCGCAATACGAAACGGCTTACAGACAAAGACGCATTACCTCGAGCGGATCTTCACAGGAAGCAAGAAGCTGTTCCACGGTTTCTTCTCCGGGCGGAACAACCGCTTCCGGGGCGATATCCGCCACCGGCGCCAGACAAAAGCGCCGGCTACGCATCGACTCGTGTGGAACAATCAACCCCTGCTCCGAAACAGCAGTGTCTCCCATTAAGATAATATCAACGTCGAGCCGCCTGGGTCCCCAACGCCCGGTCGGTAGCCGCCCCGCGCCAGTTTCCAGCCGCTTCGACAAAGCAAGAAGCTCCCAAGGCGACAGCGGCGTCTCTATCCGGACCGCGAGATTCAGAAACCAGGGTTGCCGGCTTCGACCGTGCGGCCTGCTTGCGTACAGAGGAGATATTGCCCGAACATGGGCTTCCAGTGAAAGAGCCTTAACCGCGTCGCGGATTATACGAACCCGGTGCCCAATGTTGCTTCCCAACAGAAGTACCGCGTCTGAAGCACCGCCCGGTTTCAGCTTTGCGGCTCCCCGGCCAAGCCTTGGCTTTTTACGCCTTTCACCGGCCAAGTCCCAAAACATCCGCCATATCATAAAGGCCAGGAGGTTTCCCCAAAATCCAATGCGCGGCGCGGACAGCCCCTCGCGCAAACGTGTCCCGGCTGTGCGCCCTGTGAGTGATTTCGAACCGCTCGCCAATACCGCCGAAAACAAGCGTGTGTTCCCCCACCACATCCCCGGAACGCATCGCGAATACGCCGATCTCCCGCTTGGTGCGCTCTCCCACCATCCCTTCCCGGCCATATACCCCAACTTCCTTCATTTCCCTGCCAAGGGCGGAAGCCACCACGTCGGCCAGCTTAACCGCCGTGCCGGAAGGCGCGTCTTTCTTGAATCGGTGATGAGTCTCGACAATCTCCACATCGTAGCCGTCACCGAGGATACGCGCGACATCGGCGGCCACCCGGAACATGAGATTTACGCCGATGCTCATGTTGGGGGATTGCACGACCGCGGTTTTACGCGCGGCAGCCCGTATCGCCTCCAACTGCTCACTTTTTATGCCGGTTGCCCCTATGACGATCGGTTTTCCTTTCGCCGCCGCGATCGCCGCGTTGAGGATCGAGCTTTCAGCGGCGGTAAAATCAATGACAACATCGGCAGCCGCGATTACCGCCTCCAAATCGTCGGAAAGGAAAACTCCCCGGCATCCCGTGCCCGCCGCCGCCATCTCCGCGCCGATAGACGGATGCCCTTTCGTCTCAACCGCGCCGGACAGCGTCAGACCATACGCCCCTTCCGAAAGAACAGAGAGGATCGCCTTTCCCATCCGCCCCATAGCGCCGCACACCACCACACCCGGCATAACATCGGCTCCTTACACGATTTTCAAACCGACAAGCGCTTTCGCCAGCGTCTTTCGGTTGGCTTCGGACATCTCGCATAACGGCATACGAAACTCTTCCTTTATCATTCCCATCATCGCGGCGGCGGTCTTGACCGGAATCGGGCTTGTCTCGATAAAGAGAGCCTGCATAAGCGGCCACAGGCGGAAGTGTATCTCGCGCGCGCGTTCGATATTTCCGGCAACACAGGCTTCGTAAATATCAGCCATTTCACGCGGCGCCACGTTTGACGTAACGGAAATAACACCCCTTGCTCCAAGCATCAGCATGGGGAAATACAAGGCGTCGTCGCCGGAGAGAAGACAAAAGTCCTTGGGCGTTGACCGGATAATCTCGCAGATCTGTGAAAGGTTCCCGGACGCTTCCTTCAAGCCGACGATATTTTTTATCTCGGCAAGCCGCGCCACCGTTTCGGCTGTCATGTTCACGCCCGTCCGGCCTGGCACGTTGTACAGGATGATAGGGATGTCCACTTCCCCGGCAATAGCTTTGTAGTGGTTGAAGAGCCCTTTCTGCGTGGGCTTGTTGTAGTACGGCGTGATAATGAGCGCCGCGTCCGCCCCCGACTTCCGCGCATAGCGCGTGAGGGTGACGGCTTCCTTCGTATTGTTCGACCCCGTACCGGCGATCACCGGAACCTTGCCTCGGGCCGCGTCTATCACAATATTAATTACCTTCTCGTGTTCCTCAAAGGAAAGGGTTGCCGACTCCCCGGTGGTTCCGCACGGGACAATGCCGCTGATTCCGTTGCGGATCTGAAACGCGACCAGCTTTCGGAGAGCCTGCGCGTCGAGCCGCCCGTTGCTAAACGGCGTAATGATTGCTGTGATAGCCCCCTTGAACATAGATCCCTCCCTGTAACCTTGCGTTAGTAGCTGTACGCTTCCTCAAACAGCTTGCCGTCGAAAACCCAGCTTGTGTCGCCTTCGAGGAACACCCGGCCGAAGTCTTTGGCCGTCGAGTCAAAATGCGCTTTTAGGATTTCCCCGCCACTTGTCCTTACGGTAACAGGAGACGCCGCGATCCCTTTTGCCGCCGCCAGGAGAGCGCAAGCCACAGCTCCGGTGCCGCACGCAAGCGTCTCTCCTTCAACCCCGCGCTCGTACGTGCGCACCCATAGCGTATCGCCACGCATTTGCGCAAAGTTGACGTTTGTTCCTTTCGGCGCGAAAACCTTGTGCGCGCGAATTCCGCGCCCGATTGCCTCAACATCAACCTTTGTCACGTCCGGAACAAAAAGCGCCGCGTGAGGAACACCGGTGTTGATGAAGGAATAAACGTATTTCTTCCCGGCAAGCGTGAGAGACCGGTCAAGCGCCGGTTCTTTTGGCCGCGTCATCTGCAGTTTCACGCGCCGCCCGGACACGGAAGCATGAATGGTTCCCGCAAGGGTTTCAAAAGACATCCGCGCCCCGGCAATTTTTCGGGAGAATACGAAACGGGCGGCACAGCGCCCGCCGTTGCCGCACATTTCGGCGCGAGAGCCATCGGCATTATAAAAGTCCCACCGGAAATCGGCTTTCTTTGATTCCTCAATGAGAATGAGGCCATCGGCGCCGGCTGACCTGGCGCGGTCGCACACCCTGGCGGTGAAAGCGGGGCGATCTATCCCATCCATGACGCCATCGCGATTGTCGATCAGAAGGAAATCGTTTCCGCTTCCGTTGAGCTTTGAGAACGGAATTGCCTTCCGCTTCATGTTGCAATCCTTTTCAGCCATGAAGGTTATGGTATCAAAACATCGCCGCCGGCGTCGCGGCATCAGCGTTATCTTTTTACGCCGCTTCCTTTAATGAACGACGCCACGCGCTCTTTCCTGAAAATATCGCGGATCGTCTCCCGCTCACGGACCACTTCGCAGCGGTTGCCCGACACCATCACCTCGGCGGCTCTCGGACGGCTGTTATAGTTCGAGGACATGGAAAAACCGTATGCTCCCGCGCCCATTACCGCAAGCAGGTCGCCCGCCTTGAACAGCGGCAGCACCCGATCCTTTGCGAGAAAATCGCTGGACTCGCAGATAGGGCCCACCACATCCGCCGTCACGCGCCTCGCGGGCGCTTTTCCGACCGGAAGAATCGCGTGGTAGGAACCATACATCGCCGGGCGAGCCAGATCGTTCATAGCCGCGTCAACGATGAAAAACCAGCGCTCCTTCTTTCCGCTGTCCGGCGAAGCTTTTTTCGTGTAAAGCACCTCTGCCACGAGCGCGCCGGCGTTTGCGACAAGAACACGCCCCGGTTCCAGAATCAGCGTTATATCCAGCCCCTGGAATACGCTTGCCACCACTTTTGCGTACTCTTTCGGGGACGGCGGGGATTCGTCGTTGTATCTGATCCCAAGCCCGCCTCCGATGTCCACATACCGGATGGGCATCCCCTTGGCCAACAGCTTGTCCACAAGCCGCCGAACCCTTTTCGCCGCGTCCACGAAAGGCGAAAGCTCCGTAAGCTGCGAACCGATATGGCAATCGACGCCGACCACTTCGAGACCCGGCTGCCGGGCAGCCCATTCGTAATCCTCTACCGCCTGCCGGATGTTGATACCGAACTTGTTCTTTTTAAGTCCCGTTGAAATGTACGGGTGTGTCTTGGGATCGACATCCGGGTTTACGCGGATCGAGATCGGGGCGCGCTTGCGCATCCGCCGCGCAATAACGTTGATCCGTTCGAGTTCCTCGCGTGACTCCACGTTGAACATGAGAATCCCGCGCCTCAACGCCTCCTCTATCTCCGGAACGCTTTTCCCAACCCCGGAGTAAACAATCTTTTTGGGAGAAACGCCGGCGGCAATCGCGCGCGCAAGTTCCCCGCCGGAAACAATATCGGCGCCGCTGCCAAGCCGTGCGAACGTCCGGACGACAGAGCCATTGGAGTTGGCTTTCATCGAATAACAAACAATATGGGGAATAGACGAGAAAGCCTCGTCGAACACCTTGAAGTGGCGCTCAAGCGTTGCGTGGCTGTAAACGTAAACGGGAGTCCCCATCTGACGCGCAATTTCCTCAAGAGGGTACTCCTCGCAGCAGAGCTTGCCTTGACGATTCACGGCAAAATGATGCATATCTTCACCTCGACAAAGCTATATCTTGCCAGGCGGCTGCCAAAGCGCGAAACGCCGCGCGCGGCTCGGGGCTGGCCTTCCTGCCACACCCAGCCTGCAAAACAAGCAGGGTAGTCACCAAAAGCGCCGCTAATACCCGTCTCGTCATTTCTTATGCCGCTCCTTGTCCTCTGGCATCTCTAATGCTTGATAAGTTTTTCCAGGATAGCCATCTGAATGTGCATCCGGTTCTCCGCCTCGTCGAAAACAACCGACCTTGGTCCTTCGATCACCTCTTCCGTGATTTCTTCTCCGCGATGGGCCGGCAGACAATGCATCACTATCGCGCTACGGGAGGCGCACCTCAGCAACTCCGCGTCGATCCGGTAATCCTTGAAGGCAGCCAGGCGTCTTTTTCTTTCGGATTCCTGCCCCATGCTCATCCAGACATCCGTGTACAGCACATCGGCGTTTTCGGCGGCCTCCCGCGGATCGCGCACGATCCGCACATCGCCGCGCCCAACGGCTTCCGCCTCTTTGACTATTACGGCGTTTGGCTCGTAACCGGGCGGGCACGCAACGATAAACCTGAATCCGAGGACGTGAGCCGCCTCTACCCACGAGTTGGCCACATTGTTGCCGTCTCCGATGAACGCCACCCGCATCTTCCGCAAATCTTTGCCGTGCTCTTTCGCCGTCATCAGGTCGGCCAGTATCTGGCAGGGGTGATGGTCGTCGGTCAAGCCGTTCACCACCGGAACGGATGCCGCTTCAGCCAGTTCCGTCGCAATGGTATGCGCAAAGGTCCGGATCATCACGGCGTCAACGTACCTCGACAAAACTCGCGCGGTATCGCGGATCGGTTCGCCGCGTCCTATCTGGGTGTCTTCCGGCGACATAAAGATGGCATGGCCTCCGAGCCGATGCATCCCGGCCTCAAACGAAACGCGTGTCCGGGTGGACGCCTTCTGGAAGATCATGGCCAAAGATTTGCCGGCCAGCGGCCTTGGCGCGTTCTTCTTGCGGCCGCGCCGCTTCCAGTCAGATCCGGAAGAGATCAAAGACAGGATCTCCCGGTCTTTCAGGTCCAATATTCTAAGCAGATCTTTCTTCATCGGACGCCTCCTTAAACCATAGCCTTGGCGAGTATGGAAAGACCCTTATCAATCTCCTCGTCCGTCACTATAAGGGGAGGAAGGAACCGAAGGACATTACTGCCGGCCGAATTTATCACCAGCCCCGCCTCCAGGCACCTTGCCACGATCGGCTTCGTCTCGACTTTCATCTCCACCCCTATCATCAGCCCGGCTCCCCTGATCTCGACCACATCTTCGATACCGGCGGCAATGCCTTTGAGTCCATCCACAAAGCGCCGCCCTTTCCGGTCAACCGACTCAAGAAATCCGGGCGAAAGAATCTGGTCCAGCACCACCAGGGAAGCCGCGCAGCAGACGGGGTTCCCGCCGAATGTGCTTCCATGGCTTCCCGGCCCGAACGCTTCCGCGACCTCTTCCCGCGCCACCAGCGCGCCCAGCGGCAAACCGTTGGCCAGCCCCTTGGCCAGCGTGACTACGTCCGGCTTGATCCCGTACCGCTCCGACGCCAAAAACGTTCCGGTGCGCCCCATCCCCGTCTGGATTTCATCAACAACCAGCAGCGTTCCGGTCTCCCGGCAAAGCGCCTCGGCCTTCTTCAGGAATCCATCCGGAAACACCCTGACGCCGCTTTCCCCTTGTATCGGTTCAACCAGGAAGGCGCCGACGCCGGCTTCGAGCGTTTCTTTAAGGGCGTCGAAATCCCCAAACGGCACAATCACGAACCCCGGAAGCATCGGCTCGAATCCCTCGTGAAACTTCGGCTGCCCGGTAGCCGAAAGACCGCCGTACGTCCGGCCGTGGAACGACCCGGCGAGAACGGCGATGGTGTGCGGTTTTTCCGGCTTACGCAGGCGCGACCACTTCCGCGCCAGCTTGATCGCCGCCTCGTTTGCCTCGGTGCCGCTGTTGCAGAAAAAAACCTTGCCGCCAATCGTAGCCTTCGAAAGCCGCTCCCCTAAAGACGCCTGCGTCCGCGTATGAAAAAGGTTGGATACGTGGAGCAGCTTGCCTGCCTGCTCCGTAATCGCCTGCGTGACCGCCGGATGCGCATGCCCCAACACCGCGACCGCTATCCCGCCGAGGAAATCAAGGTACTCCTTCCCCGTGTCGTCATACAGCCGGCACCCTTCGCCACGTACAAACGTCACATTGCTGCGGGCATAATTTTTCATCTGATACTTCTCTGTGAGTTTGATTCCTTCTCCTGCTTTTATCTCATTCAAGCCCCTTATCCCTCCTTAAACGATTTCCGTCCCAACACCCGCGTCCGTGAATATTTCCAGCAAGACGCTATGCGGAATTCTGCCGTCGACAATGTGAACTTTCCGCACGCCTTTGCGCAGCGCCGTCAGCCCGCATTTCACCTTTGGGATCATCCCTCCGGTGATCTTCCCGGTCTGGATCGCCTCGCTTGCGGCATCTTCCGTCATTGTTGAAATACGCTTGCCGTCGCCGTCGAGCACTCCGGACACATCGGTAAGGAGAATGAACTTCTCCGCGTTCACAGCCGCCGCAACCTCGGCCGCCGCCGTATCGCCGTTGATATTGTACGCTTCGCCTTCCTCTCCTACGCCGATAGGCGCGATGATCGGAACAAAACCGTCGGCTTTAAGCGCCTTCAGTATTTCCGGGGCCACTTGCACAACCTCCCCGACGAGTCCCAGGTCAAGCGCCTCGCCGGTAGCGCGGCTCTTCGCCTCGATCTTGCGGGCGCGGATCAGTCCGCCGTCCTTGCCACAAAGCCCCACGGCTTTCCCGCCGATCCGGTTGATATACGCCGTGATCTGCTTGTTCACCGTGCCGCCCAGGACCATCTCCACCACTTCCATGGCCTCGGGCGAGGTCACCCGCAGCCCTTCCTTGCGTTCGGTGGAAATATTGAGTCTTGCAAGCATGCGGTCTATCTGCGGCCCGCCGCCATGAACCACCACGGGATGAATGCCAACATGCTGGAGCAATACGACATCCTCGGCAAACGAGGCCATTCGCGCCTCGTCCACCATAGCCGCCCCGCCGTACTTAACCACAACCGTCTTTCCGGCAAACTCGCGTATATACGGCAGCGCCTCAATCAGCGTCTCGGCTTTGTGAATATACTCTTCCATCCCGGCCATGCGGGTTCCCCCCCCTTACAGTATGTAGCGGCTCAAATCCGCGTCCTTTACCACGCCGGCCAGCCGGTCCTCCACGTACCCTCTGGTAACGACGACCTCCGCCCCTTCCATTTCGGGCGCGACAAACAGCAGTTCGTCGAGCAGCCGTTCCATTACCGTGTGCAGACGACGCGCGCCTATGTTCTCGGCGCGCTCATTCACTTCAGCCGCCATCTCCGCGATGCGCTCCACAGCTTCGGGAGCAAAGGAAAGACGCACTCCCTCGCTGGCAAGCATGGCCTCATACTGCCGCGTCAACGCGCCATGCGGTTCCGTAAGAATTCTCACGAAGTCAGCCTTCGTGAGGGAGTTCAGCTCCACCCGGATAGGAAAGCGCCCCTGCAACTCCGGGATGAGGTCTGACGGTTTCACCGTATGGAACGCTCCCGCCGCGATGAACAGGATATAGTCGGTTCGGACCACCCCGTACTTCGTGTTAACAGTGGAGCCTTCCACAATCGGAAGCAGGTCTCGCTGCACGCCCTGCCGCGATACATCAGGCCCGTGATGGGAGTCTCTCCCGGCGATCTTGTCTATCTCGTCGAGAAAAACAATGCCGGACTGCTCCGTCCGTTCCACGGCAAGCTGCTTTACCCGGTCCATGTCGATCCGCCGGGCCGCCTCCTCCTGCTCCAGATAGCGCACGGCATCCGGAACCCTCATCTTCTTGCGTCGCGTTCGCTTCGGAAGAAAACCGGACAGCATCTCCCGGATGTTACTGTCTATCCCGCTTTGCCCGCCGTCTGACAGAGGACCTATCTCCAGGATGGGAAGCGACGCCTCCCGCACTTCGACATCCACCGTGCGATCATCAAGCTTTCCCTCCCGAAGCATGGCGCGAAACCGTTCCCGCGTATCTGATGTCCCCTCGCGGTTCCCCGCCGCATCCTCCTCGGAAGCCGAACTTCTGACCAGAGGCATTGGAAGCAGAAGGTCGAGAATGCGCTCCTCGGCATCGGCCTTCGCCCGATCTCCCACCTTCTCCATCTCTTCCTGCCTGATCATGTGGACGGCAATCTCGACAAGATCTCTGATGATAGATTCGACATCGCGCCCCACGTAGCCTACTTCGGTGAATTTCGACGCCTCCACCTTGACGAAGGGAGCCTGCGCAAGCTTTGCCAACCGCCTTGCCACCTCGGTCTTCCCAACACCGGTAGGGCCCACCATGATGATATTTTTTGGAACAATCTCTTCCCTAAGCTCCGGCGGCGCCTGCTGGCGCCTCCACCGGTTCCGTAACGCGATGGCCACCGCTCTCTTTGCTTCGCTTTGTCCCACGATGTAACGATCCAGTTCCGCGACAATCTCACGAGGAATCAGCCGACCGGCTACGGCGATGTCTTTAGCTTCCGTGGTCATGGCGACATAACCTCATCGGATACGATGGATTCGTTGGTAAACACACAGATCTCGGAGGCAATGCGCACCGCTTCTCGCGCAATCTCAATGGCGGGAAGATCAGTGTGAAGAAGCAAC
This sequence comes from Syntrophorhabdaceae bacterium, assembly GCA_009783195.1. Taxonomy (GTDB): domain Bacteria; phylum Desulfobacterota; class Deferrimicrobia; order Deferrimicrobiales; family Deferrimicrobiaceae; genus UBA2219. The sequence continues at coordinate 26,913 of WRHP01000003.1, forward strand.
GCGCGCGCCGCCGCCAAAGCAAAAGAGCCGCCCGAACCGATTCCGATAACCCCGTCATCCGGCTCCACCACATCACCAGAGCCGGAGAGCAAAATGGTGTCTTTGCCGTCGGAAACAACCATCAATGCCTCCAGGCGGCGAAGCACCCGGTCCGCGCGCCAATCCTTTGCCAGTTCAACCGCGGCCCTCCGGAGATTCCCGTTGAACTCGGACAGTTTCGCCTCGAACTTCTCAAACAGGGTAAAAGCGTCGGCGGTGCTTCCCGCGAATCCGGCCAGGACTGTCCCATTATTGAGACGGCGTATTTTTTTTGCCGTTTTCTTCATAACCGTGTTTCCCATCGTCACCTGTCCGTCCCCCGCAAGCGCCACACGCCCGCCCCGCGAGACAGCCACCACAGTCGTTCCATCAAACGGCGTCATTTCTCTTTACGCCCTTTCCCGCCGCCCGCTTCGGATTTTGCCAACGGGTGCGCTTTCTCATACATTCCAACCAGATGTGACACATCCACCCGCGCGTATCTCTGCGTCGTGGACAGAGAGGCGTGCCCCAGCATTTCCTGGATCGCGCGCAAATCCGCCCCCGATTCAAGAAGATGGGTCGCGAACGAGTGACGCATACCATGCGGGGACAAACGCCTGTTCACTCCTTTGCTTTTGCCCACCGCATCCTTCAGTATCCGGGCCACACTGCGCGCCGAAATTCCGGCGCCGGACTTAAAGCCCACTTTCCCACGCCGGTTCAGGAAAAGCGGTTCATCAATGCCGCTTTGAAATTCGGCGCCGACGGCCACTGGCCGGACATCGAGGTATTCTCGTAGCGCGCAAAGCGCCTTTTCCCCGACGGGGACAATGCGCACTTTCCTCCCTTTGCCTGTTACGCGCACGGTCCCGCTCTCCATGGATACGTCGCGCATACGAAGCGAAACAAGTTCTCCAACACGCAGCCCAGAGGAGTACAGCAACTCCAGGATCGCCGCGTTTCGCTTCGCTGCCGGGTCATCCGCCGGAAGGGAGGATAAAAATCCTGTCATCTCGTCCACCGGCAAAAACTCCGGCAGCCGCATAGACCGGCGCGGACCAGAAAGCCCGGAGGCGGGATTTGCCCGCGCCTCTCCTATCGAGACCAGAAAAGAAAAAAATGTACGGATAGCGGAGAGCCGCCGCGCGACCGAAGAAGATTCATACCCTTCCATCGACGAAGACAAAAAGCGTCTCACGTCGGCCGTGGTAACGGACACCCAGCCGCCATCTTCAGGGTCCTTTCCGGTGGTCTCCACAAGATGCTTTCGCAGGTCGCTGATTTCCCGAAGATAGGCGCGAACGGTCTCCTTCGACGCGTTCAGCTCCGCATCGAGGTACTTACCGAACCGGTTGAGGGCCCCCTCGTCCACTTTTATCTTTCCCCTTAAAGAGAAAAGAGCTTTTTACCACTACTTAAGCGGGAATTCAAGAAAGGCGCGCCCTGGAGAAGCGGCGTAAACGAAAACCATCAACCAAGCGTTGCCGCGAATTTCTTTGCCGCATCGAGAGCGATCTCTATTTTACGCTCTTTCCGGTCCCGTTTCTTGCGAAGGAAAACCTCTGGAAGCAGTCCGTAATTTGCGTTCATCGGCTGCGGCCTCCCTGAACCGGGGGTCGTGATATGGGCCATAAGCGCGCCAACGATGGACTCCGGCGGAAAGGGACGCGGCTCCCGTCCCAAAGCGCGGTCCGCCGCGGCTATCCCGACAACGAGCCCGGAGGCAATCGACTCCACGTAGCCTTCCACGCCGGTAATCTGCCCGGCGAAGAAGAGGCCAGGGCGGTCCCGCAGTTCCATCCAGGGGGTAAGATGACGACGGGCGTCGATAAAGCTGTTACGGTGAACAGAGCCGTATCGCAAAAATTCGGCGTCTTTTAGTCCGGGAATCATCGAAAACACCTTCTTTTGTTCCGGCCACGTCATCCGCGTCTGGAAACCAACGAGGTTGTACATGGCGCCTTCCCGGTTCTCCTTGCGAAGCTGCACCACGGCATGCGGAATCTTCCCTGTCTTTGGATCGGGCAACCCCACCGGCCGCAAAGGACCAAAGAGCAGCGTCTCGTGACCGCGGCTGGCGATCTCCTCCACCGGCATACACCCTTCAAAGTACCTGGGCTCCTCAAAATCGCGCAAAGGCACCGTTTTTGCCGATAAAAGCGCCTCCAGAAACGCGGCGTACCGTTCCCGGTCCATAGGCAGGTTCAGGTAGTCGCCGGTACCGGCGTCGTACCGATCCGCCACATACCCGCTGCCCGCGTCGATAGTTGACGCATCGACTATCGGTGAAATGGCGTCGTAGAAATAGAAGCTCTCTTCCCCAATCAGAGAACGGATGGCCGAGGCGATGGAAGGCGTTGCCAGCGGACCGCAAGCCAGAACGACGATCGGCGCGTCCGGGATTTCCGTCACTTCCTTATTGATGATCCGGATCTTGGGGCAAGAGCGCGCGGCCTCCGTTACCCCCTTTGCGAACAGTTCGCGGTCAACCGCCAACGCCTTGCCGGCGGGAACTCTTGTAGCGCTTGCGATAGGAAGCAGGGCCGATCCCAGAATCCGCAGCTCCTCCTTCAGCAATCCTTTTCCAGAACTGATTTCTTCCGAACCAAGGGAGTTGCTGCAGATCAGTTCCGCAAACCAGCCGGTTCTGTGCGCCTCCGTCATCTTCTGGTCCCGCATCTCGAAAAGATCGACACTTATGCCGACGCGCGCAAGACGCAAGGAAGCCTCGGAGCCGGCAAGCCCCGCTCCCACGACAACCGCCCGCAACCTCTCAGGCAACTTCGACCTTCCCGGAAGGCTCCTTCACCGGAACGGGGAGGAAAACGGAGAAAACGCTTCCTTGCCCAACATGCGAGCGCGCCTCGATGAAACCTTTGTGGTGATGCACGATTCGTTGAGAAATCGGAAGTCCAAACCCTGTGCCTCCCTCCTTAGTCGTAAAGAAAGGAGTGAAGATCTTCGACATGTTCTGTGGGTCAACCCCCGGACCGGAGTCAATGATTGACAAGACGGCGTACAGGACGCCGTGACGGAACTGTTCGAAAGCGTCCACTATGATACGTCCTCCTGGCGGCGTGGACTGGACCGCATTCCGAAGCAGGTTCCATACAACCTGCTTCAGTTGTTCGGCGTCGCCTTCAACCTCCAGTTCCTTCGCCGTATGGTCCTCGATCAGCAGGTTTTTCTCGCGCCCTTCCCCGGACCGCACCGCCTCAACTATCTCCCTTAGAAGCGAGGTCAGACGCACCCGCGTTACGGTGCGAATATTAGCCTTGGAGTAAGAAAGGAATTCCGAGATCAGGTTGTTCAGCCGCTTGCTCTCCTGCTCTATGATCTCCAGCAACGTGGTCGAGTCGCCCGGAACTTCGCCCGACTCACGAAGCAATTGCGATGAACCGGCAATCGAGGCAAGCGGGTTCCGGATCTCGTGCGCCAGTTCAGCCGCCATTTCGCCCATCCCCGCCAGCCGGTCGGCAACCCTCACCCGCTCCTCCATCCGCTTGATTGGCGACAGATCTTGAAATATCACAACGCGCCCAATGATGTTGCCATACGGATCTTTCATCTGGGAGGAGGAGAATCCCAGGAATATCTCCGTGCCGTCCGGACGGACAAAATGAACTTCGGGACGCACCGCGGCCGAACCCTCATACCGAAACTGTTCCGCGTCCTCGTCGATGCCGCCCAACACCTCCCGCAGCGGCCTGCCGATAAATTCCCCCGATGGTTTGCCGAGTATGAGACACGCCGAATCGTTGTTAAGAGTGATCGTGCCCGAAAGGTCGGTGGTCAGGATGCCGGAGGGGATGTTGTCGATTACGTTCTTGTGGAACATCTCCAGGTTTCTGATCACGTCATCCCGCACCTGCAGCCGCTCCATGCCCTTGCGGATGTCCTCCCCCAAGAGCCCCGACAACCCCCCTGTCAGGAAAAAGCCCGCTGAGTGGATCACAACAGTCCGAAGAAACCTCGGCAGCGGGATAACGGCATTCCCGTAACCAGGGAGAACAAAAACCCCCTTCATCTGCAAATATACGAGCATCGCGTAGCCGGCGGAGGAAAGCATCGCCCATACCATAGCGCCCTTCATGTACCGTTCGAGACTGCCAAGCAAAATAATGATGACGTACATAAAGGAAAATACGCTGTCAACGCCGCCGGTGGCGAATACCAGGATTGAAATGAATACCACATCGACCAGCGCCTGTATGTATGACGCGGCGGAAGGGAAATACGCCCGGCCCCACGCGGCATACCGCACAAGGAGCCAGCCGTAGGAAATCAAAACCGCAAAATAGAGATACCGAAACTCTATCGAAAGCAGCAGTTCCGGCGCTCGGAACTGCACCGACACGACCGAAGCCAGCAGGGCAAAACTTATTCCCGAACGGACTAAAAGAAAATTGCGCCCAACTACCTCCTGATCTTCCTTCTTTAAATCAGACAACCATTAACCTCCGACAACCCCCGCCAGCTTGAATATAGGCAGATACATCGCGATGACCAGTCCGCCGATGACCACGCCCAAAAAGACCATCAACATCGGTTCAAGCAGCGCTGTCAGAGCGTCTACAGCCGCGTCAACTTCATCGTCGTAGAAATCGGCAATCTTGTTGAGCATGACATCGAGAGCACCGGTCGCTTCGCCTACGGCCACCATTTGGGTCACCATGGGCGGAAAAACAGCGCTTTCCATAAGCGGCTCCGCGATTGTCTTTCCCTCGCTGATGCTTCCGCGGGCCTTCATGATAGCCTCTTCGACAACCTTGTTTCCGGCCGTCCTGGAAACGATATCCATTGATTCGAGAATTGGAACGCCGCTGCTTATCATCGTCCCGAGAGTCCGGGAGAAACGCGCAACGGCAATGCGCTGGATTAGCGGTCCTACAACCGGAAGTTTAAGAAGAAGCCGATCCCAGTTCTTGCGTCCGCCCTCCTGCGAAATGTACCACTTGAAAATCGCTCCGACCGCAAATATACCGATCACGATAGCCAGGAAGTATTTACGCATTGCTTCGCTGAGTTTCATCACGAATTTGGTGGCAACCGGAAGCTCTCCGCCAAAGTCTGTGAACATCTCCGCGAATATCGGAATGACGTATACGAGAAGAACGACCGTGACAACCACGGCGACCCCTACAATCGTGGCGGGGTAAACCATCGCTCCCTTGATTCTCTTTGCCAGCTTCATTGCTTTCTCTATGTGCTCGGCCAGACGGGAAAGAATCGTGTCGAGAATACCGCCCACCTCGCCGGCTGCCACCAGGTTGACAAACAACGCGTCAAACACCTTCGGATGCTTTCCGAGGGCGTCCGCAAACGTGGACCCGCCTTCCACATCTTCCTTGACCTTTCCCAGGATCTTCTTGAACGTGGCGTTATCCTGCTGGGATGACAAAATGTCGAGGCACTGGACAAGCGGAAGCCCGGCGTCAATCATTGTGGCAAACTGACGGGTAAATATGGCCAGTTCCTTATGGGAGACCTTCTTCTCTCCAAAGTTAAAGCCAATGTTTATATCCATCGCCTTTTTCTTGATGCTAACAGGCGCGATGTGTTCCCGACGCATATACGCGAGGACGAACTCCTCGTGAGGCGCATCCATTTCTCCGGATACCTTCGCCCCTCCCCGGTTCTTGCCTTCCCACACGTACTTTGCCATTTTGCCCTCCGTCCCTTGAAAGGGAAGCGTTACTGTTTGCGTCCCGCCTGAGCGCCTTGTTGCTGCATCGCGGCAATCAGATTCCGGAGTTCGTCCGGATCACTGCTGCGCCCCACGGCGTCGTCGAGCGAGATCTCGCGCCGCTGCAGCGCGGCGACGAGGGACTGATTCATCGTCTGCATACCAAACTTGTTTTGTCCTACCTGCATCTGCGAATAGATCTGGTGGATCTTCTCCTCGCGGATCAGGTTCCTGATAGCCGGATTCGGTATCATCACTTCGACCGCCAGCGTCCGTCCTTTGCCGCTGACCCGCGGTATGAGGATTTGCGAGACAACTCCCTCCAGCACAAGAGAAAGCTGCGCGCGAATCTGTGGCTGCTGGTACGGCGGGAACACGTCAAGAATACGGTTGATTGTCTGAACACACGAATTGGTATGCAGCGTCGCAAATACGAGATGGCCAGTCTCGGCGACCGTAAGAGCCGCTTCAATCGTTTCAAGATCGCGCATCTCGCCGATAAGGACAATGTCGGGGTCCTGGCGAAGGATATATTTAAGCGCCTTTTTGAAAGTTTGCGTGTCGGCATTGACTTCGCGCTGATTCACCAGACATTTCTTGTGCGGGTGCAGGTACTCTATCGGGTCCTCGATGGTGATGATATGTTCCGGCCGCTCGCCGTTTACCTTGTCGATCATGGCGGCAAGAGTTGTCGATTTGCCGGAGCCGGTCGGGCCGGTAACCAGCACCAGACCGCGCGGCTTTTTGCAGAGATCTTTGAGCACCTGCGGAAGCCCCAGTTCATCGAAGGGCCTGACGCGGAACGGAATGGTTCGAAACGCTCCGGCGCACGCTCCGCGTTGCATGTAGATATTGGCCCTAAAGCGGCTTAACCCCTTTACGCCAAACGAGAGGTCGAGCTCCAGTTCTTCCTCAAACCTCTGTTTTTGCGCTTCGGTAAGGATGCTGTAGCAAAGTCGCTTGGTGTCCTGCGGCAGGAATGGATCATATGGAAGCTGCGTGAGGATGCCGTCGACACGGATTGTCGGAGAAATGCCCGTGGTAATGTGGAGGTCCGACGCCCCCCTTTCGTACATCTGGCTGAGCAATTCCTGCATGGTGACCATGGATAGCTCTCCCCTGTATCTCTATCAATCTGGAGCGGTTACGCGCAATACTTCTTCCAGTGTTGTAACGCCCTCCTCCAGCTTCGAAAGACCCGACTGCCGTAACGTCTTCATGCCAAGACGTATCGCCTCTCTCTTGATATCGAGGGCGGACCCGCCGCGCAGCACGAGTTCCTTGATCTCTTCCTTGATCGTCAATATCTCGTACAACGCCACACGGCCGCGGAAGCCGGTGCCGTTGCATTCGTCGCAGCCCTTTCCTTTCATCGTCTTCGCTTTCTTGATCTGCTCCGGGCTCATGCCGGCGTCGGACAAAGCTTTTTGAGACACCTGGACCTCTTCGCGACACTTCCCGCACACCCGGCGGGCAAGTCGCTGCGCGATGATAAGGTTGAGAGAAGACGATACAAGAAACGGCTCTATCCCCATGTTGAGAAGCCGGGTGACCGTGCTGGGCGCATCGTTGGTGTGAAGCGTGGACAGAACGAGATGCCCGGTAAGCGACGCCTTTATGGCAATCTCCGCCGTCTCGTAGTCGCGGATTTCGCCCACCATTATGATGTCCGGGTCCTGTCTCAAGAAAGAACGCAGCGCCGAAGAAAAGGTCAGGCCGATATCTTCCTTCATCTGCACCTGGTTGATGCCGGCAAAGTTGTACTCAACCGGATCTTCGGCCGTGGAGATGTTATCCGTCGTCTTGTTGAGGTCGCTCAAGGCCGAGTACAACGTGGTGGTCTTGCCCGAACCGGTGGGACCCGTAACCAGAACCATCCCGTACGGACGATGGATCGCGTCCATGAAGTCGGTCAGTTGGTGAGACTCAAACCCCAGCTTTTCCATATCAAGCTGCAGGTTCGATTTGTCCAAAAGACGCAAAACGATCTTCTCGCCATAGATGGTAGGAAGCACGGAGACGCGGAAGTCCATCTCGCTACCCTTCCCCATCTTCATTTTGATACGGCCGTCCTGAGGTAGCCGCCGCTCCGCGATATCCAGCGACGACATGATCTTCAAGCGGGACGAGAGAGCATTGCGCAATTTCAAAGGCGGGCGCATTACTTCGTAAAGAACGCCGTCGATACGATAGCGAACCCGGAACTCTTTCTCATAAGGCTCGACATGGATATCCGAAGCGCGTCGTTTTATAGCTTCGGTAAGTAGATAGTTCGCCAGTTTGACGACCGGCGCGTCGTCCGCAACACGCTCGAGATCGGCAACCGAATCAAGCATGTCATCATGGACAACCTCGAGATCTTCGTCGAACTCGGATATGAGTTCCTTGAATTCCATCGAGCGATCAAAGAACTTGTTGATTACCGCGGTGATTTCGCTCTCTGAGGCAAGCACGAGTTCCACGGAATACCCGGTCTTGAACCCGATCTCGTCCATAACCGACATACTTGCCATATCGGGGATGGCTACTATCAACTTGGCGCCGACACGGTTTATCGGCAAAGCAAGGTACTTTTGCACCATCTCTTCCGGAAGCAGCCGTACTACATCCGGGTTGATGTCGTACTTTGAAAGCTCCACAACCGGAAGACCAAATTGCCTGCCAAGGAAAGAAAGAAGCGTCTCTTCTTTGATATAGCCAGCTTTCACCAAGACTGCGCCAATACGCTCTTTGGTATTTCTCTGAGTATCGAGAGCATTTCGGAGCTGCTCAGCAGTAAGCAGGTTTCCCTTAAGAAGCATCTCCCCTATTTTCGCAACAGCGGTTGACATCTCAGGCAATCACCTCCGATTCTTAGGAAATCCCATAGAACTTATCATGTTTTTCAAGCTTTTGTCAGCAAACGATAGAAACAGCTCTCCTCCAGGACTCTTTCCTGTCCAAAGCGCAAAACTCCTTGCAGCCTGACACGCCAGCATCGGAAGTCCATCCATCGAGGGTATCCCGCGAGCGCGGAGTTTGCGTACAATAGATGTTCCTTTGGCGCGATAAACAAGATCGGCAAAGTAAGTGTTTTTCTTTACTGTTTTGCACGGAAAATCGCTCCACTCCTCAACCAGTCCCCGTGGGGTGCATTGAACTATCAGGTCGGCATCGCGAAACGCTTCCTCAAGCGACCCCGCGTCGATGCCTCCGGTTGAGAAACTGGTCGATGGAACACAACGGGAAAGGGTCCGCGCGACATCATCCGCGCGCTTAAGGCTCCGGTTCAAAAGGATAATCTTACAAGCGCCAGCTTTGCCCAAAGCGAAAGCAACCCCTCTTGCGGCGCCGCCGGCCCCGATCAGGACGACATTCGAGTGCTTCCGTCCCCACCCACGCATTGCGAGAGCATCCAAGAACCCTTCGCCATCTGTGTTTTCCGCGAAAAGCCTGCCATCCCGGACAACAAGAGTGTTTGCCGCCCCGCACGCCTCGACCACCTCCGACCTCGTATCGGAAAGCGCGGCAGCCTCTTCTTTAAAGGGGATGGTCACGTTCCCTCCGAGGAAATTCGACTCCCGGACTATGCGCAGAAACGTGCGCAAACGCCCTTTTTGCAGCTCCACAGGAATATAAACAAGAGGCAATCCGAGACGGAAAATGACTCCATTATGCATGGCGGGACTCAAAGAGTGCTTTATCGGGTGCCCAACGACAAAAAGCAGGGAAACACTCAATTTCGCAACTCCAGATTCCAATAAGTGAAATCCACGACATTGAGGAAAGGCATCCACTCCTTATGGATCTGGCCGCGGAAAGAAAAGGCGTATTCCGGGGACCAGCGAGGAGCGGCAGGTCGGGATATAAGCCGCATCCCCGCCTGCTCCGGCGGATTACCTCCCTTCGTTTTGTTGCATGGCAGGCAGCTGCAAACGATATTCTCCCAGGAGGTCTTGCCGCCCCTGGACCTGGGAATCACATGGTCCAGATTCAGTTCGCTGCTTGGGAAGGCGCGACCGCAATACTGGCAGGTATTGCCGTCACGGATGAAGACATTCCGGCGGCTGAACCTGATTGCGCGCCGTGGAACACGGTCGTAGGCAACGAGAACCAGCACCCTCGGAATTCTTATCGAGCGCCCGACAAGCCCAACGCGCCCATCCCCTTCGGAAGCGGACAGAACGCTCCAGGAAGGATAGTCGAACAATTCATACTGCTCGTTGATAGCCTTGGCAAGTCCGGCGTAAAGAAGGCAAAAAGCGCGGCGCACAGAGGTTATGTGAACAGGGAAGAAAGCGCGATTCAAAACAAGAACGCTGGAGTTCAGCATTGTAGGAACCCGCGACGCGTAATGCTTCTCACTCTACCCGTCACGCCCGGAACGGTCAATCATCTTTGAAAACTCTTTCAGAAGGGTCTTTTTGCCATGTAGCGCGTTTTTTTGAACAAGTTTTTCCGCAAGGGCGGGGTCGCGCTTCCTGAAAGCCTCCAGAATCTCTTTATGCTGCTCTACCGATCCTTCCATTTTTCCCGGAACAGCCAGGATCACGCGGTATCGCTGAAACTGCGCCGTCATCGTCCGGACGATCTGCTGCAGCCGGTCATTTCCGGCGGTATGCAGGAATATATCGCGGAATTCATTATGAAGATCCACTACTTTACGGAAATCCTTCTTTGCCAGAGCCGCATTCATCATCTTGTTGATTGCGTCCATCCGGTCGATCTCATCCTCTGTAAGCGTCATCGTCGCCAGACGCGCGGCATACCCTTCCAGAATCGCTTTGAGGTCATAGAAGTTCGAGATGTCTTGAGCCGAAAAGGACGCGACTATCGCCCCTTTGCGCGGCTGAACAGTGATGAATCCCTCGGTCTCAAGCTGCCGAAACGCTTCCCGGATTGGCGTCCGGCTGATTCCGAACCGTTCGGCAAACTCCGTCTCGGCAATGCGGGAGCCTGGTTTGAGCTGCCCGTTGGTGATGGCGCTTCTTATCGTGGAAACGATTCGTTCCCGCAGAGTCTGGTGGCTATCTATATGTATCTTGTGTCTCCGCAAAGCGCCCTCGCAAAGATTGCGAATTCTTCAATGCATACAGTATACAAAAAGCAAACGCCAAAAGCTTGTCTTACCACCGCTGCCGCCTTGCCTTCATTTCCCACATAAGATATTTTTTCAAAATGAACTGGACGATCCATTCCACGGTCCATTATCCAATGCTGGCGCTGGACGAGACGATTCGTACGCTGCGCGAAAACAGCGTGGGACCGGAGATCTACTTCTCCGGCGCCGTCCTCGACGAACTGAAACTTGAGGAAGCGGAGCGGGCGGCAACCGCCCTGCGGGACGCCGGGATTTCTTCGCTAACCTTCCATGCCCCATTCCACGATCTGTGGCCCGGCGCGCGCGACGAGGAAATTCGCCGCCTCGCGGTCCGGCGCTTGAAGCAGGCGATCTCCCTCGCCCCGCTCTTTCGGCCCGCCGGCATTGTGGTCCACGGGGGGTATTTCGGGTGGCTGTTCGATTTCCGTTCGGATGAGTGGTTCGAATCCGCAAAGCGGTCGTTCAGCGAACTTGCGGAAGCCGCGGAAAAGGCGGATACGCGCCTGTTTGCGGAAAACGTCTTTGACGACGAGCCGTCCCACTTGCTACGGCTGCGTGACGCGGTCGGTTCGCCGCGCCTTGGGTTTTGTTTCGATCCGGGACACGCGGCGCTCTTCTCGAAAATATCGCTTCACCGGTGGGCTTACGCTTTCGGAGAAAACACCATGCAGATGCATGTGCATGACAACCGGGGGCAGCGTGACGACCATCTCCCCGTAGGCGAAGGAACGCTAAACTATCGCGGGGCGCTGCTGGCGGTCTTAGACGCCGGCGCGCACCCGATCCTGACCATGGAACCTCACCGAAAAGAACACTTCTCCCGCTCTTTGTCAGGCTTGCGGAGCATCCTGTCAACAATTCCCTGAAACGCCTCTCAAAGCCAACGGGAAAAAGAACGTAACTCCTCACATAACCACATACGGATACGGTGGCTTAAACCCGGATGCGTCATCAGGTAATGACAAATCCGGGGTAAAACCATTGCGTTTTCATTGACAACATGGGATGTAATATTTCCATGTTGCATATCTCACCGTCCGTCCGTAAACCCTCCAGGTACAGCGGCAGCGAAATCCGTCCCCGGCTACTACCTTGGGAAGAGGCCAAAACGCGAGTCCTGCTTGCGTTTCCAGATGCGTACGAGATCGGCATGTCGCACCTGGGAATCCTCTTGCTCCACGAAATCCTGAACGCCCGCCAGGGAACGCTTTGCGAACGGGTATTTGCCCCCTGGCCCGACTACGAAGAGCAGCTACGCGCCTCTGGAAAACCACTCCTTTCGCTTGAATCCGGACGTCCGGCCGGTTCATTTGACATGATCGGCTTCTCGCTTTGCTACGAACTCACCTATACAAATGTCCTAATGATGCTCGATTTGGCCGGAATTCCTCTCCTGTCGGAAGACAGAACGGAAGAACATCCGCTAATCATCGCCGGCGGCGTCTGCACGCTGAATCCCGCGCCGATTGCCCCTTTTTTCGACGCCCTTCTGGTGGGAGACGGAGAGGACGCGGCGCGGGAAATCGTCTCCGCTATCGAGGCACGCAAGGAACAGGGAACAACGCGCGCAAAACTGCTTAAGGAACTTGCCCGGATTCCTGGCGTCTATGTCCCCAGCGTATCTTCGCGCGTTTTTAGGCGCATCCTTCCGGATCTGGCGCGTTCCCCGCTTATCAAATCGCCCATCCTGCCCTCTATGCGCGTGATCCACGACCGGCTGAGTGTCGAGATCTCCAGAGGCTGCACCAGAGGGTGCCGCTTCTGTCAGGCCGGTTACGCTTACCGGCCCGTACGAGAACGGGACCCGCTCACAGTATTCGAATACCTGCGTGAGAACGCCTCGAAAACCGGACACGACGAAGTGGGGCTTTTGTCCTTGTCCGCCGCCGACTACTCCTGCATCGACAGGCTGGTAACTACCGCGATGGAGGCGATGGAGCCGGAGCGCGTCTCCCTCTCTTTGCCTTCGCTGCGGCTGGACGCCTTGCAGGAGAACACGGTCGAACAGTTGAAGAAAGTGCGCAAATCCGGCTTTACGCTGGCGCCGGAGGCGGGCGCCGAGCAGTTGCGGCGCGCAATGAACAAAGACATCCTTGATGAAGACATCCTTAAAACGGCGGAATGGATCTTCGGCAACGGCTGGCATACGCTCAAGCTCTATTTCATGATTGGGCTGCCAGGCGAAACAATCGAGGATGTCCAAACCATCGGGACGCTGGCGAAAAAGATTGCCGCCGTGGCAAAGCGGCACGGGAAGCGCTGCTCTGTTACGATCAGCGTCTCTTCTTTCATTCCCAAGCCTCATACGCCGCTGCAATGGGAACGCCAGATTTCCCGTGAAGAAGCGCAAAACCGAATCCGTATCCTGCGGGACGCGCTCAACCGGGAACGAAACGCGGAACTGAAACACAACGCGCCGGAGGTCTCGGAGTTGGAAGGCGTCTTCTCCCGTGGAGACGAACGGCTGTCCGCCGTCATTCTGTCGGCCTATCGGAGCGGAGCGCGATTTGACGCCTGGACGGAAAAACTCCGCCACGACATCTGGGCCAAGGCATTCGAAGAGAACAAAATCGTTCCGCCGGAATATCTGCGGGAGCGAGACCCGTCTCTTCCGCTTCCGTGGGACATCGTGCGCACAGGCGTTACGCGAGAGTTTCTGCTAAATGAGCGGGAAAAGGCGCGCGACGGCGAAACAACTCCCGACTGCCGCGCCGCCGGTTGTGTTTCATGCAAGGCATGCCCTCCCGGTTTTTCCAACATTACGTATTCAGGCCGGATGGATACATTCCGCCCGGCTACCGCATCGCCTGACGCCACGGCAGCTTCGAGCGCCTCTTCGCGGCGGCACATCATGCGGATCGTTTATGCCAAGGAAGGGCCCGCGAAATACCTGAGCGGGCTTGAGATACAGTCGCTATGGGGCCGGTCTTTGCGCCGCGCCGGTCTGCCGGTCGCGTACAGCCAGGGCTTTAATCCGTCCCCGCGCCTTTCAATGTCTCCGGCGCTTCCGGTAGGCACTGACAGCGCCTGCGAATTCCTGGAGGTGGAGTTCTATCTTCATGTGGCAGCATCGACACTTTCGCAAGCCCTGACGCCCCACCTTCCAGCCGGTGTGCGCGTACTCGGCGCAAAAGAGGTGCCGCCGGGCTTTCCCAGGCTGTCCGACTTCGACATCGCGTCCACCTACTCGGTGCGACCGGCCGAAACCCGCACGTTTCCGGAAGAAGTTACGCCGGAGCTCGCGACGGAGCGGTTTGCCGCTTTTCGCGCTACGGAGCGCTTCCCCTTGGCCCTTGTCCGCGAATCACAGGTTACCGAAGTGGACCTGCGTCCGCTTGTCGATGATTTTCGGGTGAACGATGGAGCCATCTTCATTAGAATCATACAAGGTACGGGAAAGGGAGTGCGTCCGGCGGAGGTCATCCCGGCCATGCTCGGCGTTGCCATGCCTCCCGAAATACTCGTCATACGAAAGGAATCGGCGGAGCTTACACCTCGCCGTCCAAAAAAATGATACAGAGACCGGCTAAACAAATCGTGATCAACGCGGCTCCTTACGAAACACGCGTGGCAACCCTCGAATCGGGAATGCTTGCCGAGTTGCTCATCGAACGAGGCGAGGACAAAAACTCCGTCGGCAATATCTACAACGGCAAGGTCATTCGCGTCCTTCCGGGTATGCAAGCCGCCTTCGTGGATATCGGAATGGACAAGGCCGGGTTCCTTTTCGCCGGCGACTTCGTGACCCCGCAGCTTGAATTCGACACCGACCCGACCGAAGAGCCGGAACTGCAAGACGACATCGGCATACGCCACGCCCGCTATCCGCAAGATCATTTTCTTCCCCCAATCGAGGGGCTGATCCGCGAGGGACAACATCTGCTGGTTCAGGTCGCCAAAGAACCTTTGGGAACAAAGGGCGCCAGGATCACCAGCCACATAACTCTCCCTGGCCGTCACCTGGTGCTGCTAACCTGGTCCAATCATATAGGAATCTCACGGCGCATCGAAGACACAGAGGAGCGGGACCGCCTGACAAAGATCGTCGAGTCTATCCGCCCCGAAGGGATGGGCGCAATCGTCCGCACGGCCGCGGAAGGCGGCTCCGAGGAAGAACTGCGCTCCGACATGGACTACCTTGTTCGCCTGTGGGAAACGATCCGCAAGAAAAGCGAGAATGCCGCCGCCCCTTCCCTGATCCATCGGGAGCTTTCGCTCTCCTGCCGCGCGGTGCGCGATCTCTTCTCAAGTGATCTGGACCGGATCGTTGTTGATTCGCCCGATGAGTACAACCGGATCCGCAACTTCGCCGCGCAGTTTTTCCCCAGCGCCCAGGACAACATCGAGTTGTACACCAACTCCGAGCCGATCTTCGACAACTACGGGATAGAGATCGAACTGACGCGCGCGCTCGACAAGAAAGTGTGGCTCAAGTCCGGCGGCTACATTGTAATCGAGCAGACAGAAGCGCTCACCGTAGTGGACGTAAACACGGGCAAGTATGTGGGCCGCTCATCACTTGAAGACACAACGGTCAAGATCAACCTGGAGGCGGTCAAGGAGATCGTTTACCAGCTCAGGCTGCGCAACATAGGCGGAATCATCATCATCGACTTCATCGACATGAAAAACGAGGAGAACCGCGACAAGGTATATAACGCGCTGGTCGATGCGCTGATGGCGGACCGCAGCAAAACGACGATCTGCAAGATCTCGGAACTGGGGCTGGTCGAGATGACCCGCAAGCGCGTCAGGGAGAGCCTTGGGCGCTCCATTTCCGAAGCCTGTCCCTACTGTTCCGGGGAAGGCGTGATCAAGTCAAAGAAAACGATCTGCTACGACATCTTCCGGGCCCTTGAGCGTCAAAGCATCCTTCTGCCGGGCCGGCAAGTGTCGCTATACGTGCATCCCGCCTTGGCCGAAGAGTTGTTTGGCGAAGAACGGCGGTTCATCGAGATCCTCGAACAAAAATTGGGGATGAAGGTGAATATCTCGGCTTCCGAGAAGTATCACATCGAGCAGTACCGTATCGAGCCAAGCTGACATCTTTGTTTTCTCTTGCCCGGACAAAGGGGCAGGAGAACGCAAAGATTCCACAGAATCAGGTTTCGGCTTGACTTTGGCAAGTGTCGCTACATATAGTCATTAATTCACATGTCCCGGCCTGGCCGCGCCAGCGTAGCTCAGTGGTAGAGCAGCTGATTCGTAATCAGCAGGTCGTCGGTTCAATCCCGACCGCTGGCTCCAACAAAATCAAGGGGTTACCATCGAAAAGAGGGTAGCCCTTTCCCTTTTGCCGCTATCATCCCGCTAACAATTTCTTTAAAAAAAGCGATCTTCGCTCCCCTTTCACTCTATTTCCAGAATTTAGTCCAAATTGTTATGGAAGATCCGACAATCTTACGACGAAGAAAAAGCGGCGTCTCCGTACTCCATGCGTTGCAAACGCCGTCAAGCATTGCGTAAATCTTATGCTTGGCGTCAGTTTTCCTCGGTTCTAAACCAGGATTAATGCTGTTTCAAGGATCGGCCGCCTGGGCCGGTTTTCTTGTGCCGATCAACAGCTCGTTTTGCAGCCTTTGGGATAAATCGATAATCTGCGAAATCTTACGCAAACATCATCCGCCGCGAAGCATCATAAATGTTTCGGCAACAGCGGCGGCAACCAGTAACGGAAAAATCAGCTTGAAGTATCGCTGCAAGGCGATGCCCGCAAGCTCGCGTATGCTCCGCTCCTCTTTGCCCTGAAGACGCCTGATCGACCCGATCCCCAACCAGATACCGTACGCCGCGACAACAAGAAGCGCCGGAACTTCAAAGATTGCCTGCGGAATCATGTCCAGCGCCGCATGCTTTGCCCCCGACGACTCCAGGATATGACGATAGACCATTCCCGCCATGAATCCGTTCGTCCCAACCACCAACACTGGAATGACACCGCCCAAAATACCCAAAAACATCAGCAACAACGACGCAAACACGTTGTTTACAAGGATGATCAGAAAGACGGAACCGCCGGCCATCTCTCTGACCGGAGCCTGCATCAGTTCCACCAATTTTTTCGTCATCTCTTGCAAGGAGGGGTTTGTATTAGACAACCCCGCGGCAACCGCGGCCACAAACAGCAGCGCCAAAAACGCAACGCACCACCTGACAGGCTTTTCGGGGATCAGTTTTTCCACGGCCCGCGAAATCATCATCGTCCCACTTGTACCAGACTCATCGGAAAATGAAAACGGAAAGAGGCGCGCATCATAAATGCATGTTAAAAGGGCTTTGCTTTTGTCGGCTACAGTAAGTCGAACGCGCCGGCGTAGGTCATGAAGGTGACTGAGTCGTGCAGAACCAGGCGAACAACCTTTACTGTGGTCGCCTCGGACTCAAGGAAAGATGATACGGCGCAAAGCGCAACCGCAGCCGCCTGATCCACGGGATACCCATAAGCCCCGGTGCTGATAGAGGGAAAAGCGATGGAACGCAGGCCAAGCTTGACGGAAACGCGGAGGGCGTTTCGGTAGCAGGAAGCAAGCAGTTCAGCCTCGCCAACGTCGCCGCCTTGCCACATCGGCCCCACGGCATGGATCACGTATTTCGAGGCAAGATTCCCGGCGGACGTAAAAACAACCTCTCCGGGCGGACATCGCCCATGAATGCTTCGTATAGCCTGGCACTCTTCAAGAATAGATGGGCCGCCGGCACGGTGGATCGCGCCATCGACACCGCCACCGCCCAACAGCGACGGGTTGGCAGCGTTTACGATCGCGTCCATTTCCTGGAGGACAATATCGCCCTGGATCAGCTCTATGGTTTTTTCGCCGATCTTCTTTTTCATATGCTGGCGTGAGTTATATGGCATTTGCTCGACACGAATCCTTTAGTCCCAAGCGATTGACGACCAGGAAAGCGCCGCGGACTTTTTCTCCTGTGGAAACAGGTAGGAGTGGGGCTCGGAGGCTGCTCCTGTTTCTTCTTCGTTAGCGGCGTCGGCATCGATGAAAACCTTATGAAAATCCCCATAACCGTCACTGACCTGGGAAGATTTATCGTACGGATCAGAGCCGGTGGCCGGGATCACAAGCGCAAAACAAAGTATGGTGCCCGCGGCAAGAAAAACAGGCCATTTACGGTCAGAAGATTTCTTCAATTCGTTCCTTCCTGTGGTTATATCCTTGAAGAAAGGCGCTTTCCGTGTATTCGTCAATCCACACAGATCATTTATCTTTTATCACTCTAATTTAAGCTATTTTATATGTAAAGACCATATAACTTAAGTTTTCAGGAATATCCGTTTCATTTTAGCCTTTTTGTCGGTTAAATACGTAATCATCGATTCAGAATTGAGACTTGGGAACGGTATACTGGAACCTATCCGGTTTTCACGCCGTCGGGAGGATGCTTCATGGACATGCTCTATAAGAAAACCCTGACCGTTGTTATAGTTTTGGGGGTCTCTTTTCTGTGCTGCTGCACCGCGTCCCGCACGGAAACAACGGCTAACCCTTCACTGCCTGAACCGGCAATACGTCTCCCCTACGGCACAGCTCCGCTGATCATTGAACACGCAACACCGCCGCCGCCAGGCTCCGTGCAATCGACCTTGCCCGCCGAAGCACAGGAAGGGACGGCGCGCTCTCTGCGGCTATTCCAAATAAACTTGGGGCACATAAAAACAGGCCCGGTTTCCACAAATGAAACACCGGACCTGCCCGAAACCGAGCCATAAACCAAGGAGATCAGCGACCTCGACCACCGCCTCGGCTACCGCCGCTGCTTCCGAATCCACCGCCCCCACGGCTAAACCCGCTTCCACTACTTCTTCCACCGCTACGCCCCACCGTGCTAGATCCACGCCCAGAAGAAGATGATGAGGACCTTGACGGCGTGGAAGACGAATACGAACCCGTAGAGCGCGACGGCATTGACGGCGAGGGAGACGAATACGAACCCGTGGAGCGCGACGGCATTGACGACGAGGGAGACGAGTACGACCCCGTGGAGCGCGACGGCATTGACGGCGAGTGAGACGAGTACGAACCCGTGGGGCGCTCACGAACTGAAGAATTATCGCGTGAGGGAAATGTCGGCGAGGCCGCAGTCTGCTCACGAGTCGTAACAATACCGCGCGAAGGAGACATCGATGAGACACCCGACCGCTCATAAATCGAAGAAATATCACGCGAAGGAGACATAGACGAGACGCCCGGACGCCCGCGGGTCGAAGAAGCGTCACGCGAAGTATTTATTGCTGAAGAGCTTCTCGTCGATCCGGCAGCCTGAGATGCCGATCTCATCTGCTCCGGCCGCACCGGCCGCATGTCTACGCGAGAGGCGGAAGTCGCGGATGACCGCGCCGTAACCGCTGCCTGCCTCTCCGCCTGGACTGTCCTCACATCGCGCCACTGCCGTGACCCTGGCTCCGTGCCGCTTTGCGCCACATACACACTGTTGCTCTCCAGCGCCCGGTTCCAGCTCAGAAGCCGCGAGTCGTTACGGCTCATCGCTGGCGAACGATACCGCTCACCAGGCTGCAACGGAACCCAGCGAACATTGCGCCCTTCCGGAATAAACCGCGCGTTGGCGGTCCGATAGTAGAAGTTTCGGTGGTGATAATAACCGTAGTTACGATAGTAACCCCACCCCAATGGGAAGCTGATTGAGACAAACGAACCGTACGGGGTCCATACCCACCCGATGCCGGCCACGCTAACCCAATAGCCTGTGCGGTATGGATACCAACCCCACGGCTCGTAGGCAATCCAGGTCCATCCATAAGGAGAAACCCACTCCCACCGCCCATATACGTACGGTGACCAGTTGCTTGCTACGCGAGGCTGCCAGACATACCCGTAGGAGGAAGTGTAGACCCATTTGCCGTAATCGCGCAGTTCGTAACTGACGACAGGAGGCACACCT
The DNA here is from genome assembly GCA_009783195.1 of Syntrophorhabdaceae bacterium. Taxonomy (GTDB): domain Bacteria; phylum Desulfobacterota; class Deferrimicrobia; order Deferrimicrobiales; family Deferrimicrobiaceae; genus UBA2219. The sequence goes on from WRHP01000003.1 coordinate 46,613, forward strand.
GTATCGCGCTCCTGCGTAGTGGGAGGCGCCGGATCGGGGGTTGATTCGCCAGTGCTGTTGTATTGCGACACGGTAATGCTGCGTCCGATCACGGCCTGCTGCCCTTCGAGAATGCGGGTCGTCTCCCCTTCCTGAGCCACAGTCGCGTGGCCACGTCGAACAACGAGATGCGTTGAGTCTTCATCTGTAGCCGCCAGCCAGTAACGGCCCGGCTCGTCAAAACGGGCAGTTGCGCCACCGGGAACGCGAACTGAAACGGGAGCGAAATCGTCCCCCGGCAGATCGAAACGAATCTCTCCAGCGCGAAGCCGGAAACGGGTTCTCTCCTCGGACATTCCAAGAATCTCGATATCGACCCCGGAAGTCAGCAGAACGAATTGGCCGGCATGAAACTGCAACTCGGCCTCGGCCTCGTCAGGCACGCTTACACGGTTATTGGGACCCAGCGGGGTGTTGGTGGTGGCTTCCTGCCAGTCCGAATCAGGAGTTTTGGAGTAAATCACCCCAGAGAGCACCTTCAAGCGGCTGATGGCATAGGCAGGGATGCCTGGCGACTCGTCTTCTTCCGGCTCTGACGCAAAAACTTGTAGTCCGGAAAACGCGACCAGGCATGCAATAACAGAAAAAACCGTGATAAACAGCTTGATTTGTTTTAGAAAGTTCATGGCTCGATACCTCTCGGTTTCATGCTGGTTAGACGAGATGGCACGCGCCGATTATTCACCCCTGGAATAAATCATTCATGAGGGCGTTACTATCTTTTCCCATAATGGCCGCCCAAACTGGACCCATGGCACAGAATTACTTCGGTCAGCCACAGCGACGGCGACGGCAAAACACATCCTGCCGTTTGACACGCTTTCGCCGAACCGCTCCAGATTCCGGACCTCGAACGCCACCCTCGCGACCGGCTGCCTGAAAAAAACTTTTGCAGGCTGGCGCGACTCATTATTCAAGAACCAGCGCTCAAAATAATTCGTCCCGAAAAAGAGGGTTGCCACGGTTAGCAATATGATCCAAAGCAACAGAATTAAAAGAAAACGCAGGTTCAGGAATTGCAGGCGCTTTGAACGCGCCGGCACGGTCAAAATTTTCTGCGGCGCGATGCGTTGCCTGGGTTCCGGAGGCAAAGGAGCAAGCTGTTTCGCCGTAAGTTGAGACGGCACGGCGGAATCTTCAGAGGGTTGTATTTTTAGCATGTTCTCCAGCGCTGAAGCAGTCTCCCCGGAACTGTCGTCCAGTTCTTCACGCAATACCGCATTCACAGACTCATCGTGCCCGGAAAAGCTGTCTTGATCTTCCGAATCCGACAGTTCGGGCGGCAGACTCACGGACGCGGGAATATCTTTTTCCGGAAGCACGGAGGATGGCGCATCGGGTACCTCCGAGGCAGCCATGTCGATCTCTTTGAGCAGGTCGGCCATTGCGCGCGACGTAATGGAGGCGGGCCGCACATCTGACTTCTTGGGAACCGCCTCATCGACCTCTTTGGGCAGAGCAACATTCTCGCGCGGCTTATCGGAGGCGGGCGGCGCATCAGGCGTATCAGGAACAGCATCCTCGATCTGTTTGAGCAGGTCGATGTTAATGCGCGGCATATCGGAAGCAAACAGCGCATCAATAGCGTCAGGAACCGCCTCGTCGATCTCTTTAAGCAGATCGATGTTAATGCGCGGCATATCGGAAACAAACAGCGCATCAGGAGCGTCAGGAACCGCCTCGTCGATCTCTTTGAGCAGGTCGGCGTTCTCGCGCGGCATATCGGAGGCGGGCGGCGGCGCATCAGGCGTATCCGATGCCCCAATATCAATCTCTTTGAGCAGATCGATCATATTGCGCGAAGCATCGGGAGAAGACGGCACACCGGGCATTTCCGGAACCGCAACGTCGATCTCATTGAGCAGATCAATCATCACGCGCTGCGGAGGTGTTTCTTCAGCGGGCGGAGGAAGCTTTGCCTCTTCTTTCTTTGCTTCTATGGGCGGCGGAAGCACCGCTTCTTCTTTCTTTGCTTCCGGGGGCGGAGGGGGCGTTGCCTTTTCTTCTTTTGCTTCCGCAGGCGGCGTACTGACCGGCTCCTTCACGGGCTCCGGTTTGCGCTCTTTTCCAGACAAAATAGGGATAGGCTGTGGAATGTCGTTCGAAACTATCTCTGCGTCTTTCAACCCAGGGTTCTCTACCACGATAGATCCGCCACATTTGCGGCAGCGGACACTGATCGCTCTGGATTTCTTAAACAGAGCTTTGGCCAGACGGTATCTTGAGTGGCAGGACTCACACTCGATCACTATGACCATGTGTGCGATTATGCCACGGAAAACGCAAGAATCGAACTCGGGAGTATAATTTTCATTTCTGACGACGCGACGGAGGGCCGCTTGTATCGAATGGACGACAAAAATCGCGCCATTGGAGAGATGTTCTCCCGGATCGCGCCCATGTATGACTTGCTAAACCGTCTCCTTTCGGCGGGAATCGATCGCCAGTGGCGGCGCGCCGCCGTTGCGGAAATGTCGCCTGCCCTCGGCGGACGGCATCTGGACCTTGCGACCGGAACAGCGGACATGGCGCTGGAGATCGTCCGGCAGAAAAGAAAACCGGTCTTCATCGCCGGAGCCGATATTTCCCCCGAAATGCTGCGGATCGGCCGAAGCAAATGCGTCAAGGCGGGGGCGGATGCCCACGTCTTTTTCGTCCGCGCGCCAGGCGAGTCGCTTCCTTTCCGTGACGCTGTTTTCGACTCCGCCTGCGTTGCCTTCGGCATCAGGAACATCGTGGATCGGAGCTTGGGACTGCGGGAAATGTGCCGGGTAGTTCGTCCGGGCGGGCGCATCGTCATTTTAGAGTTTTCGATGCCGCAGGGACGCATCCTTGGCAGTCTGTACCGCTTCTATTTCACGCAGGTCCTGCCGCGCATCGGCGCAATGGCGTCATCAAACCGCGACGCATACCAATATCTGCCTGAATCGGTGCTTGCGTTTCCTAAACCATTGGAATTCAAACAGATTATGCTTGCGGCGGGATGTAGTTCCGTAACAAGCCGCCCACTCACTTTCGGAATAGTAACGCTATACGTGGGAACGCGCTGATCACATCCTTGTGTTCGTTGAACCTTGGCACCCAATACCGCGCAATAAATAACCTCATGGTCGGCGCATTGCTGTTTTGGGAATAGGTCTATCCCAACACCGCCATGTGGATACGCGGCCTCCATGCGACGTATAACCTCTTTTACGACGACAAACCCGGCTTCTTCGTAACTGTGGGCTTTAGCTTTAGCCGCTTGCGCGCCTCAAATTTCTAAAATCAGACCATCGCGCCGACGTAACATACCGGCTTCAAGAAATAAAAAAAAACCGCCCCGGGGGTCGGGTATCCCGAGGCGGCCGCCGGAAACACCTCAAAAAAAGACTTAATGGAGGAGGCCCGACGTTTTCATAAATTCACGTTATTACGCGCTGCAAAAGATCTTCACAATACCTTTGACGTTAACCTTCTTTAGAGCATTTTCATAGCGGTTTGACACTCACACCCGGCGAATCAAATGCGCGCCGGCGAAAAAACAACCGCTACCGGCAACGCCTGCCGCATGATGTATGATAGCCTCCGCATGCTCTCCGCCGCATTCTTATAAATTCATCCGGTCGCGCGCATTTATTTCCACAACTAAAAAACCACAAAGACAAATCAATCGGCTGATATCAGAAAAATGAGTACTCCGGACTCGTAAACGGGACCGCCGACCAGAACCATCCCTCCACGAGACAACCCAAGCGTCGTTCCCAGAAGCTTCTTCTCCTTTTCCTGGATGCGGACGTATAGCCGAACTTTTTTTTCATCCACGAAAAGCACTTTGATCCGCATGGAACGCTTGTCAGGAAGCTCAAAATCGTTCTTTTCCCCCTCTGACAACCTTTGCCGCTTCCTGTCGAGCAGCCTGTAGGAAGAATAGTCGAACATGTATTCCAGCTTGCCCCGAATGTGAACAAGCGAAGGATCTATCTCTTTTCCACTGTTCGACGCATAGACGGAACCGACGTCAATAGCGATGGTGTCGGCCGCCAGGCAAAAACCCGCCGAGCCGCCGCACAAAAGGAGCAGGAAGAAAGCGGCAAACACCCATAGGCCGCGGCTACGACTTGGCATCTTCGACAATCCAGATCACCCGGGGCAAGTCCTCCCCCATATTCAACTGCGTAACGACAGCAATGTCGGATTCCACATCTTCTACGGAAACGTCGAACGTCTTCGGATTAAACGGCGACTGATCCGGCCCCGCAGGGTATAACAGAAGCGCGAAAAGAATAAGAGCAAACGCCCCCGCGGAGAAGGCCGTCCAGCTCCGGCGGCTCAAAACACCGCCAATCGGCTTTTTCTCTTCGATCCCCGCGCGAACGCGGGTCCACATCATATCAAGGCCGCTTTGCGCTGAAACCGCGCGAGCGTCAATGCCGGATCTCAAAAGCCGCCCCACAGCAATCGAGCGGGACTGCTCGTCGGCGCACTCACGGCACGAGGAAAGATGCGCGTCGAGTTCCTTCTCCGCGCCGGGCGGTAACAAACCGTCCGCCCGCTTTTCTATCAACGTTTTTGCGGCCCCGCAATCAATGGTCATGTCAATTTCTCCAAACTCACGCCCAAGGCGTTTTTCAGTTTCTCACGGGCATAATGAAGCCGAGACATAATGGTTCCGATTGAACAGCCAAGCGTCTTCGATATTTCCTCGTAAGTCATCCCTTCCACTTCCCGCAACAGGATTACAGCCCGGTGGTGCTCCGGTAGAGCCGCAATCTCTTTCCGGATAATCTCCTGCAGCTCGCGGCTCATCAAAATCTCTTCAGGCGTCGCCGGATGTCCTTCAAAATCCGCGGGAAGGGCATACTCCGTAAGAAACGCCTCGTCCAAAGGAACTTCCCCCGACCGGTTGATCTTTCTCCACCGATCAATAGCCTGGTTCACCATCAAGCGGTAAAACCACGTGTAAAAGTTAGAGCCGAACCGGAACTCCCCCAGCTTGTAATAAGCTTTCACGAACGATTCCTGAACGACGTCTAACGCCTCATCACGCCTTCCGACAATGCCCACAACGACCTTGAATGCCCTGGTTTTATACCTTTCGACCAGCTCGGCAAACGCTTCCTGTTTACCGTTTTGCGCCGCGCGGATCAGATCGTCGTCGGAATCTCCCTTTCCTTTCATCTTTTTCATAGGACGGTATATTTCCTCGGATTATTCATATAAATCGAACAATTTCAGTGTATTTCCCCCCAGTTCTTCCCCCGGTTCACCGAAACCGTCAACGGCACGGAAAGCGTGGCCGCTCTTTCCATCGCGCTTATCAGTATCCTCGAAGCCTCGTCCGCCTCATGGTCAGGCGCCTCTACTATCAATTCATCGTGAACCTGGAGAATCAGCCGTGATTTCATTGTCTTTTCCTGAAACTCATGGTCAACCAGAATCATTGCGCGCTTGATCAGATCCGCGGCGCTTCCCTGAATCGGCGTGTTCACAGCCATCCGCTCCGCGGCTTCACGCAATATCCGGTTACGGGAATCAATGTCTTTCAGGAAACGCCGCCTTCCCATCGCGGTGGAAACATATCCGTGTTTCCGGGCGCTTTCCTTAACCGATTCGATATATTCCATCACCTTCGGATATCGGCGGAAATACTGTTCGATGTAATCCTTTGCCTCTTTTACGCCAATTCCAAGCTCACGGGAGAGGCCAAACGGGCTCATTCCGTAGAGAATACCAAAGTTGATCACTTTCGCCCGGCGGCGCTGCTCGTAAGTAACCTCGGCGGGCTTTGCTCCGAATACTGCCGATGCGGTGGCTGTGTGAATATCGTCCCCGTCGCGGAAACGATGAATCAACTCCTCGTCGCCGGTAAAATGGGCAAGCAGCCGCAGTTCTATCTGTGAATAGTCGGCGCCGATAAGCGCGTTTCCAGGATCGGCGACAAACCCGGCCCGTATCCGCCTGCCAAGCTCGGTCCGGATCGGAATGTTTTGCAGGTTTGGGTCGGAAGAAGAAAGCCGCCCGGTGGCGGTCTGTGTCTGGTGAAATGTGCTGTGTATCCGGCCGTCACGCGGATCAACCATATTGGGAAGGATATCCACGTATGTAGAGAGAATCTTGGCCAGGGTGCGGTATTCGAGCACAAGCGCCGGGATCTCGTGCATGCCTTTTAGCTGTTCCAGGACACTCATATCCGTGGAATAACCGGTTTTGGTCTTTTTCACCGGAGGCAACCCAAGTTTTTCGAACAGGAGAAAGGAAAGCTGCTTCGTCGAGCCAATGTTGAACTCTGGCCCCGCGACTTCCGTAACCTTTTGCCTGATAACCTCTATATCGGCCGCAAGCTCTTTTGAAAGATCCAGGAAAACCTGCGTGTCGATACGAATCCCACGCCTCTCCATCCGGTGCAGAACAGGCAAAAGCGGCATGTCCAGACTGTTGAAAACATCCAGAAGCTCCGACTCCCGAAGCGCCTTTTCCAGCGTGACGCCCAGTTCCAGCATCGCCGCCGCGCCATCCGCCGCGTTGTCCTCTCCCGATTCCCCTTTCGCCATGGAAAGCGACGCGGGAAGGTAACGCGCGCGCAGCTTGGGAAACGTAGGCGTCCCTTCTTCCGGCTGAAGAAGGTGCCCCGCCAACAGGATATCGAACAGCGCCATGTCCTCGCCTGAAGAAGAGTCCTTCCGGTAGAGCGCCTTCCCGTCGGCCAGGTAAACTTTCACCCCGCATCCGTTTAGCGCGCGCGCGGCGGCAACCGCCTCTTCCGCCGGAAGAACATGCGTGTCATATCCTTCCACGGCAAACGCCGCCCAAATCGAACGCTCTCCGTCGTATGCCATTCCCGTGGCACAAGGTTTGCCCTTGCCCAAAGCCGCAAGCAAAACTTCCGGCGAATCAACCCTTTTCCAGGAAACCTCTCTTGGAGGCAGCAACGCGGCCTGGGCAGGGATTGGAAGCGCCCCTTGCCCAAAACCAAGCTCCTCTATCAGCTTTCTGAATCCCAGGCGGTGAAACAGCGGAGCGACACGCGACACGTCGATCGGCTCTGGAGCAAACTCTTCGATCTCCTCTTCAAGCGGCACATTTCTGTCTATCGTCACCAGCTTCATTGAAAGACGCGCTGCCTCGGCGCCGTTTTCTATCTTTGTCTTGCGTGCCCCTTTAAGCTTGTCCGTATTCGACAAAATCTCTTCAAGGGAACCAAACTCCTTAAGCAGCTCCGCGGCCGTCTTTTCGCCGATGCCCGCCACCCCCGGAACGTTGTCGGACGGATCGCCCGCCAGCGCCAGCAGGTCGGTCACTTTTTCCGCCGGGATACCGAAGGTCCGCACAACCTGCTCCGGCGTAACTTCGTTTCCTTTGAGACCGTCGCGTATCCGCACACGCTCCGAGACAAGCTGATACATATCCTTGTCGGAGGAAACGATGACTACATCCATTCCTTTCTCTTGCGCCTTCCGAGCAAGAGTGCCGATGATGTCGTCGGCTTCCACGCCGGGAACCTGCACCTTCTTTACGCCCAGCGCGTCGATTACTTCGTCAACCAGCGGCTTTTGCAGCGCCAGTTCTTCCGGCATTTTCAGCCGTGTCGACTTGTACTCCGGAAAGATAATGTGTCTTGGGGTAGGCAAAGGAGAGTCGAATACGGCAGCCACAGCAGCCGGACGTTCCGTTCTGAGAATTTTCAGAAGAATCCGGGCCACGCCCAAAACAACATTTGTGGGCGTACCATCAGGAGCGGTAAGCCGTGGGACACCGTAAAAAACACGGTAAAGAACGTTATGCCCGTCGATCAGATACAGGGTTGGCATCAGATTCCTGCTTAAATTCCACGACCAGCGTCCGGGCGATTATGTCTCCCGCCCGCTGCCCATCAATATCGTAGAAACCCAGGTACGCCTCGATCAACAGGACCGCGGCCCCAAGCGGGTAGGATAAATAGGATAAAAACGGCACAACCGCAAACACGAGGTATAAAAGGAACGGAAAGATCACCGTGAGATTGCGGACTACCGAAGCATGATAATCCATGGGCTCCCGGTCAAGCCGCACGGTTTTAAGTCCTGTGATCCATTTTCCGGGACTGCGCCCGCCTGGAAAAGCGTCGCACGTCAGGATGTAAAACATGCAGGCAAGCACTCCCGCTACTCCCGGAATCTGCCACAGGCACATTCCGATGATGAGGTCCGCCGACTTCCCGACCATCCGGGTAAGATAACGCGCCTTACGCGCATCTAAAGAACGCTCAAGGCTTATTCGATACCAGCCGTCCGTACCCATCACTCTCTCTCGCGCTCCTGCATCCGGGTGAAAAATAGAAACGCCATCGTCGGCCTGCGGTTGCCCGGCTGGACAACAAAGTGGATCGACTCGAACCGGTAGCCTTCACTCCCCCCCCGGTTCAAGGCTTCCTCGATAGACTGGTCGCTCACTTCCGTCAATTCCGTCACGCGGTACGACAGCGCCGCGCCTGAATCCGTATCTGTCACCGCGTCACCCCTGTAAGTTTTCGCGCCGCGCGCTTCGCCGCATAGGTAATGATCAGACCGGCTCCCGCCCGCTTGATAGACACAAGCATCTCCATCATTATGCGCTCTCCGTCAATCCAGCCAAGCTTTTCCGCCGCCTTGACCATCGAGTATTCGCCGCTGACGCTGTAGGCCGCCACCGGAACGTCGAAAGCATCGCGCACCCGGCGGACAACATCGAGGTAAGCCATAGCCGGCTTGACCATTACGATATCGGCCCCTTCGTCGATGTCGAGCGCGGTTTCGCGCAGCGCTTCAAGGATGTTGGGCGGGTCCATCTGGTAAGAACGGCGATCGCCAAAGGCCGGCGCGCTGTCGGCCGCCTCCCGGAACGGGCCGTAAAAAGCGCTGGCGTACTTGGCCGCGTAAGACATGATAGCCGTCTGGTCAAGTCCTTCCGTATCGAGCGCCGCCCGGATCGCGCCGACGCGTCCATCCATCATGTCTGACGGCGCCACAATATCGGCGCCGGCCCGCGCGTGCGAAACCGCGCTCCGCGCAATAACATCAAGCGTGGCGTCATTGTCCACTTCCTCGCCATTCAGGATGCCGCAGTGACCGTGATCGGTGTATTCGCAAAGGCAAACATCGGTGATTACCGCCAATCCGGGCTCGGCATCCTTGATCGCGCGCACGGCGGTCTGCACAATGCCGCAATCGGAATACGCTTCTTTTCCCATCGGGTCCTTTTTCCCCGGCAGGCCAAAGAGCAGGACAGCGGGAATGCCAAGTTCCGCGATCTCCCGCGCCTCTTTCACGAGATTGTCCACGGAAAGCTGGAAGACCTCCGGCATGGAAGGAATTTCCCTGCGCACACCCTTGCCGTCCATAACGAAAAGCGGACAGATCAGGTCGTCAACGGAAAGAGATGTCTCCCGAACCATACGGCGAATCGTCTCGCTGCGTCTCAGGCGGCGGGGGCGAATCTCAGGAAACCCCATCTATTATTTCTCCTTCGAGAAAAAAACTTCGACGGCGCCCATTAACGCCTTCAGCGTATATGTTTCGGGCATGATGTCCACACTGAATTCCCTTTCCTTGACAGCGCGCGCAGTCACCTCGCCGATAACCGCGATATGGCTTTTCTTCAGCACCTTTCGCGCCTCCTCTTCCCCCAGCAGCGTAAACAGGTTGGACAAGGCGGACGGCGAAGCAAAGACACAGACATCCGGCGGGCGCAGCACGATCTGCGCCGCTACTTTCTCGTCCTTCTCGGCGATAACATTACGGTAAGCAACCACGGAGACCGCTTCTCCCGCGTCTTTTCTGATCGCTTCAGCCAGATAATCTCTCAATTCCTCGACTTGCGGGATGATGAAGCGCCTGCCGGAAACCCCATAAGGACAAATCATCTCATAGAGCCCCTCGGCCGTATGTTTCTCCGCCTCCAGAAAGACGCGCACGCCTCTTGAAACAAGCTCACCGGTAGTACCCGGTCCGACACTGGCTACGCGCAGCCCCGAAGGCCATGACACAAGACCAAGCTGTGACGAGCGGTCGCAAAAAAAACGCGCCGCGTTTGCGCTTGAGAACAGTATCCAGTCAAAAGATGACAGGCGGCCAATCTCCCGGTCGAGCGGCCCGCTGTCCTCCGGCGGAACCAGGCGCATCGTCGGAAAAAGCACCGGCACTCCGCCGACGCTCCGCACCAGTATGGCCAGTTCCTCGTTTTGCTCCTCGCTGCGCGTCAGAAGGATACGTTTCCCGGCAAGAGTCATTCTTTGCCTTCCTTTGCCTGTATATACACTTCTTCCAGAATCCGGCGTCCGCCCTTCATAAGCAGTTCCTCGGCCAGCGCAATGCCAAGCTCCTCGGGAGCGTCTAATGGACCGCTGCGGCTTCCGCGCGCGATCTCCGAGCCGTCCGGGCGTCCTACCATACCTGTTAAAAGGATCTCATTTGCTAATACCTTCGCGTACCCGGCAATAGGCGCCTGGCATCCCCCGTCAAGACGCTCCAGCATCTTTCGCTCCGCGCAAACAGCAAGCCGCGTTTCCGCATCGTTTAAAAACGCAACAGCTTTCGTAGCAAGCTCATCATCCAGCCGCGCTTCTATCCCCAGCGCCCCCTGGCCGATTGCCGGTATGGATTGCTCTACCGACAGGTATTGACGGATCTTCCCTTCCCAGCCAAGTCGCCGAACTCCTGCGGCGGCGAGGATTACAGCGTCATACGCGCCTTCCTCCATTTTCCTGATCCGGCTATCAATGTTCCCTCGCAGGCTGACAACGCCAAGATCCGGGCGCGCGGCAAGAAGCTGGGTCTGCCGACGCAACGAACTTGTTCCCACCCGCGCCCCTTGCGGCAGCTCTTCGAACCGTTCGTAGCGAACCGACAAGAAAGCGTCGCGCGGATCTTCCCGCTTCGTCACGCACACGATTCCAAGCCCGTCAGGCAAACCGACAGGCACATCTTTCATCGAATGAACGGCAAGATCCACCCTCCCGGAAAGCAGCGCCTCCTCGATTTCTTTGACAAAAAGCCCTTTCCCGCCAACCCGCGCCAGCGGCGTGTCCAGTATCGCATCGCCCGTTGTGCGTATCTTTACTATCTCGACGCGCAGCGACGCGGTCCGCTCCAGTTCCCTTTTTACATACTCCGCCTGCCACAAAGCCAGCATGCTCGCCCGGCTTCCCAGGCGGATCAGGCTACCGCCCAACGTCTTTCCCTTTCTCCCTGTCTTCCCCGGAAGTTTCTTCAATACTCTCTTCACAGTCCGCAAGCTCGAAAAGCTCCCGAACCACCGCAATCCGCTCCGCCGGACTATGCGCTCCGCCATCCCGTTTGAGCGTAGAAACCGGAGAGTGCAGAACTTTGTTAAGGATCGCCGAAGCCAGCGACTCCATCACTTTTCTCGTCCGGGCGTCCACAGGCCCAAGCGTTGAAAGCGCCTTTCCTATCTCCGCCTCCCGGATTTCGTCGAACTTTCTCCGCAAAGATATGATCGTAGGGGTAACCTGCTGCGAATCCAGCCAGCGCTGGAAGGTTTCCAGTTCCACATTTACGATATCTTCCGCCTTCTCTCTTTCCCGCTCCCGCTCCCCGATGTTTGCCTCAATTACGTTGTTCAGGTCGTCTATATCGTAGACATATACGTTTTCAATCTGGTTTGCGTCGGGATCGATGTCCCGCGGCACCGCCATGTCGATGAAGAACATTGGCCGATTCTTCCTGCGGCGGATAACCTCTTCAATGTCGGCACGGGCCAGGATAAAACCGGACGAACCAGTCGATGACAACACGATGTCGGCCTGCTCAAGACGCGAGCGCAGTTCCTCGAACCGAACCGGAGTCCCTTCGAAATCCGCGGCCAGCCGTTGCGCCCGTTCGAAAGTGCGATTCGTTACAAGCAATCCGAAAACTCCGGTCGAAAGGAGGTGGCGGGCCGCCAGTTTGCTCATCTCCCCCGCGCCGATCAGCATCACGGTCTTGTCGAGCAATGACCCAAGAATCTTCTTTGCCAGTTCCACCGCGGCGTAAGAAACCGACACGGCGTTGTTGGCCACGCGCGTCTCCGTCCGGATACGCTTCGCGGCAAAGAAAGCCTTCGTGAACAGTTTATCGAGCACCGGGCCAACCGTCTTGTGTTCGGCAGCGCGCGAGTAGGCTTCCTTTACCTGCCCCAGAATCTGCGGCTCCCCAAGGATCATCGAATCGAGGCTGCCGGAAACCTGGAAGAGGTGGCGCACCGCCTCGCCCCCTTGAAAGACATAAAGATGCGGCAAAATTTTCTCGGATGAAATGCCATGAAAAGATGAAAAGAAGCGCCGGACGGACTCCACTCCTTCGCGCTCTTTTTCCGAATAAATGCAGACCTCCACCCGATTGCATGTGGAGAGGATAACGCACTCGGAGACGCCCGGCAGCGCCGCCAGATCCGCAAGGGCGTTCCCAATCGCGTTCGCCGGAAACGCCACGCGCTCACGGACCTCTACCGGCGCCGTCCGGTGATTCATTCCGATGATAGCAATCCGATTCATTGCGCTTTAAGGGGTTTCCTTATCCCTACAAGTTCGTATAGCTGTGGAGACCCGACATCAAGAGATTCACCCCGAGGAACGTGAACAGGATCGAGCAAAACCCCGCAATCGCCAAAATAGCCGCTTTGCGCCCCCGCCACCCCACGGTTATCCGCCCGTGCAGAAGCGCCGCATACAAAAACCACGTAATCAAAGACCAGACCTCTTTCGGGTCCCAGCTCCAGTACGAACCCCAGGCGTACTTCGCCCAGATCGAGCCCGTTATGATCCCAAGCGTCAGCAGCGGAAAGCCTATCTTGAGACACTGGCTGTTGATGTCGTCCAGGACATCAAGCGACGGAAGCCGCCGGAATATCGGCCCGATACGCTTGGCCTTGAGCTCCCGCTCCATCATCAGATACATGATCCCCGCGCCAAACGCCACGGTAAACACGGCGTAGCCGAGAAACAGAAGCAGCGCGTGGACAGGAAGCCAGCCAGAGTTGAGCGCGGGCGCCAACGGACGAATATGTCCGGAAAGAACAGCAGAACAGACAGCCAGGACCAGCGCCACCGGAGCCACGAAAACGCCCAGTACCCTGACATTGTGTTTGAGCTCAAACGCAAGAAAGACGCAGACAGTCACAAAAGAGAAAAAAGAAAGCGACTCGAACAGGCTGGTAACAGGCATATATCCCACGCTCAGATACCTGGCGGTTAAACCAGCCGCGTGAAGGATAGCGCCTATCAGTATAAACATCCGGCCAAGGCGGGCGCTTCGCTCGTTCAGCTTGATAATGAAATGCAGGTAGAAGATGTTTCCTATCAGGTAAAAGAACGCCGTAGCCTTCAAGATGGCGATTTGCATGAAGATATTTTATCAGAAGAACAAAAAGCAGCGCAAATCCCTGATAAATAAAGAGGCAATCACAGAAAAAACTGTCCCTGGAAGTATCGCTGGAAATGCAATGTTTTATACATCAAACGTGGAACGGAAGTCCTTCGGAAACAGACACGCCGCAATTTGAAAATTTAATCAAGCCGACGGAAATACTTAATACTTCAGTTAGTATGCTATCAAATACAAGAATATAGATTCCCCGCGCCGCTTTGAGTACCGGCAAACTCATGAAACAGTATTAAAGCAGCATCGCAACCGCCAAAACAATACAAAAGCACAACCCGACGACGCTCTCGATATTAAAACCACCCGAAAAGCAAAGTGATTTTAGCCTGATTGTTTTCTTACCAGAAGTAACGGCGCACAGTGAGTATCCCTTCGACCCTGTCTACGCCTCTGGTCCGCTCCAAGGAGATATCGGCTTTCAGCGCCCAATCCCTGGATAATGCTAATCCTTGCCGTAGCGCCAGCAAAAGATCCGGCCCTTTGCCAGTCTCGCCAACCACACCCCAGATCCCGCGTCCTTCAAGCCAAACCTGCCAGCCGCTTAACGGCTGCGCCGTCAACCCTACCGACGCGCCGGCGCCGATCCGGTACGCGGGGTTATAATTGCTGTTTACAGCCGCCTCCGCTTCCGCCATTGCGTAGGCCGAAACATTCCCGCCCAGCGAAACCGCATAACCGACCCCAGTTCCGGAGTTTACGACTTCCGACTGCCGGTCCCGCGTAAAATCGCGTGTATCCAGCGCCACACGGACTTTCCATGACATTGGGCGCAAGATCTGGTCTACCGGGTCAACCGATTGAATACGGACAAAGTCGAGCCGGTTCAGCCTGAGCCGCTCCTTTTCCGGATACCATCGCAAATCGCCGGAAAAAAACTCGATCATGGCCCCCGGCGTGTAGCCCTTCCAGGAATCCGTGTAGTCATGGTACGCCGGACGTATGCCAAGCTCCACGAAACCGTCGTTTCCCCGCCAGCCTCCGCCAAGATGTACCGAGGCGCTTGGATGCCCATTTTCCGGAGAGGACGGCTGTAAAAGCTTGTCCGGATCTTCCCCAAAACGCGTTTTTGCTCTTGCAAACAGGATGGAATGGAAACGCCGCTGAAACTCCTCGTGCTCCATGCCTTTCTTCGCGCTTTTGTATTGCACGAGCAGCGCGGCCAGATCGAGCGTGCGCGCCTTGTTCTTGTCTGTGGCCGACTCTGAAAACGCCGCGTCCGCCGGAACATCTCCATCGGCAATCTTGATAGCCAGCCCTCGCTCCTGTCCGGGCAAAAGCGAATACACGTGCCTGATCTGGGTTGAGCGCGAAGGGCGCCAGACGACATTGTCCACAAGCCCGGCGTCGAGCGTCGCGCGAACAGTATCCATCGGGATAACCCAAACCCGGTCCATCCTCTCAGTCAGGCGCGCCTCCGGACGCGCGGCGTCAAGCAGGAAAAGAACGTTATATGAGCAGTTTTCGTCGAAGAAGAAGTAGTCCGACGCGATCCCCCGCATCTCAAGGAGATGCAGGATCATCCGGCGCACCTCCTCCGGCTTGAGGTTCAACGAATATTCCCACATGTCGCGCTGGTCGATATTGGAATACTCGCGGACCTTGTCGTAGTACGGCAGCAGGGAATAGTAGCCGTCGTAGCCCCCCAATAATCCTTTAAACGTGAACGTAACGCCGCTGTCTTCCGGGTCTGTAAATCCCGCATAGTTAACGGCAAAAGCCAAAAGCGGCTCCCCAAGAGCCGAGTCTATCCTTAAAAAAGTATGGCCAAACATAGAGGCCGGCGAGTTCACGTAGCCGGAGGCAAACACCATCGAAACGGCAGGCCCGTCGATAGTCCGCAGGATATTATCCTGCACCGGGCACGGAGGAGGAGACGGAATACGGGAAAGATCGATATCAAGCTCCCGGCCAAGCCAGGCATAGCGCGCCGGGAAACGGCAAAAAGCCGCGTTGTCCAACGAAACATTGTCTGTCGAAACATCAAATAGCCCGGAAAGCGTGGCGTTAAGCTCCGCCTCCGGGTTCTTCTTTCCTTGCGGAGACATAAAAAATTTAGGGTCGTCTATCAAGCTTTTCTGTCCGCCGAGCCACGGGCGATAGTGCAGCAGAATTCGCCAGTACCGATCTTCGGACAGATTGGCCGAGGATGCGCGCTCTTTCAGCTCATGGAGGTAGGAATCATCGGAGGCGCATGCGCCGGAAACATATATCCATGCCGCCGACAGCGCGCAGGCCAGAAAGAAAAGGGCACGCGCCCAACGGACGCGCGCCCTTACGTTAAAACAAAACGCCTTCAGTTCGAATTATCCCTGCGCGATCTTCGTGATCATTTCCACCACGTGGGCAGTCTCGACAGTCGGGGTCGGGAAGATCTCGGAGAAGCTCATCTGCAATTTCTGGTTGAACTCCTGACGCGACTCTTTCGGCACGTCCAGAAGAACCGCTACTACCGTCAAAGTCTCGCCCTGTCCCGCCGCGATGTCGCGGGCGAGGTCGTCGAGGTTTTTATACGCGAACTCGTTCAGCTTCTCGTTGGAAGCAACATTCTTGGGTTTGTAGCAATCTGACGTTCCGGTGGAAATACCGAAAGTGCCGTTGCCGCAGATGCCGTTCAGGAAGGTGGCGACGACTTGCAGCAGGATGCTGTCATTTGCTCCCCCATCCTTGAACAGGACAGCGCCGAGCCCGCAGCCGTAGTTGTTCTGCCCGGTCGGGGCGGCCATTGCGGGAACCGCAAGAACAAGAACCAGAGCAATTGCCAAAGCCAGTTTCTTCATTACTTTTCCTCCTTGTGGATTATGTTGCTGCCCGCTATTTCCAACTGCCTTTTAGATACTTTGGTAATTATTCAGTAGATATAGCTCCATGACAAGAAATATTACAACGCGCAAAAAAATATGTTTTTCGCCCTGTTCAAGGCGAGCAAGCGCCCTGCTCCCCCGGCGTGATCCACTCCCCAAGAAAATCTAAAAAATATTTGCGGATCGGTGGGTTCCACAACGCCATGATGTGCCCCCCATCCTCGTTTGTCCAAAACCCCTTCGGGTCCTTTGCCAGTTCGTAAAGCATTACGCCGTGCCCGTAAGGAACAATGCCGTCTTTTGTCCCGTGGATCACGATGACCGGCCCCGGCCCCGCCTTGTCAACCCAGCGCGACGCGCTGTACTCGTCACCGTAGAAAAGGCTTACCGGCCAGGCAAGCGGCCAGGTGAACCAGAAATCGGACAGCTTGTCGCGGACGATCTTTCGGTAACCCGCAAAAGCGCTGTCGATAATGAGCGCCCTCGGACGTTGATCAAGCGGAGTCTTTGCTACGGTATGAACCGCGATAGATCCGCCAAGCGATTGCCCAAGCACGACGTACCGTTCCGGGGAAACACCGGGCATCGAGAGCAGCTTATCGACCGCCGCCAGCGCGTCGCGGTGAACGCCCGGAAGATCAGGTTTCCCGGCCGAGCGGCCGTATCCGCGATAATCAAAGGCGAAAACCTCGTACCCTTCCTTCACCAGCCAAAGCGTGGCTCTGGCATGCGTGCTGATATTCTCCGCGTTGCCATGCAAAAAGAGGATCGTGCCGCGCGGCGTCCTGTTTTGCGGACACATGAGCCAGCCGTGTAACGAAACGCCATCGGAAGACTCAAACTCTATGTCTTTGTAGGAAATGTTATCCAGGGCCGGTGTCCATACCTCTTCGGGCATCGGGTGAAAAAACACCGAAGTGCATCCACTCACGACAACAAACAACGCAAGCAAAACGAAAAACATGGACAAGCCCAAGCGCGCGAACATCGGTTCCCCCTGAAAAGCTGGTCTGTCGTTACTTGTATGCTAACACTCCGGCGCATCATAACCCCGGTTTTGCGGAATTAAAGCCGCGCTCATGGTAAAGTTTTTCTCATGATTATTGGGAAAAATACGGTCGCCTCCCCGCTTTGGGCGGGTTTCGACGGAAAAACGCTTTCTCCCAGGCTTGCCGCGTGGCTCGCGAAAGGGCTGGTTGGCGGCGTTGTGCTGTTTGCCAGAAATATCGAATCGCCCGATCAGACGCGCTCGCTGTGCCGCGAGATCAAAGCCGCCGTAAAACCAGGAAGCCCTTCTCCGCTTATCGCCGTGGACCAGGAGGGCGGCCGTGTAGCCCGGTTCCGCAATCCGCCATATACGGAATTTCCGCCCGCCCGCGCCTGCTCCCTGTTTGGAAACACAAGCATGGACACCGCGCGGTCATTCGGCGAAGCGATGGGATCGGAGCTTCGCGCGGCCGGCATCGACATCAATTTTGCCCCCGTGCTCGACGTGGATACCAACCACGCAAATCCGGTGATCGGGGATCGTTCCTTCTCGGACAGGCCAGGCGAAGCGGGACAGCTGGGGATGGAATTTGCGAAGGGATTAACGACGCGAGGAATCCTTCCCGTGGGCAAGCATTTCCCCGGACATGGTGACACATCGTCTGACTCTCACGAAGAACTGCCTGTGGTCAAAGCGGACCTTAAAACCCTTTCGGCGCGCGAGCTTGTACCGTTTCGCCAGGCAATCCGCGAGGGAATCCCAGCGCTTATGACCGCGCATGTCGTCTATCCGGCGCTTGACCCGTCGCTGCCCGCCACGCTGTCCGGAAAAATCCTTAAAGGGCTGCTCAGGAAAACAATGCGCTTTCGCGGCGCGATCTTTTCAGACGCATTGGAAATGAAAGCAATCACCGGACGCTGGAACATAGGCGAGTCCGCCTTCCTCGCCGTAACGGCCGGGTGCGATGTCGTCCTCATCTGCCGCGGAGAAGATATGCAGGCCGAGGCGATTGAGCGGCTTGAGCGAGAAGCGCGTAACGACGCTACATTCCGCCGTCTCCTGGAGACCGCGGCTCTTCGCTCGGAGCGGCTTCGGGCGTTGATGGCGTCGCGAGATCGGCGCCGTCCGGACTCCCGTTCGATTGGGTCGCTTCGGAATAAGAAGGTGTCTGCTCTGCTACGGGAACGCTGGGCAGATACCGGACATACATGCCGGGACGATAGACCCGGTAATATTGGAGAAGGTTAAAGATCACCCTTCTGAGATATAAACGCGTCTCCTGATAGCTGATCCGCTCCAGATATGCCGCCGGGTCGTTTTTTCCGGACGCGTCCCACCATCTGCGGACCGCCGACTCTCCGCTGTTGTAAGCCGACACAGCGCGGAAATAATCGCCGTCAAACTCCTTGAGCAGTTTCGCCAAATAATACGTTCCGAGACGAACGTTGATCTCTGGCCGCGTCAGATCCGCCCGGCTTGGCTTTGGCAATCCTTTACTCTTTGCGGTTGTGGCCGCTGTTCTTGGCATCAATTGCATCAGTCCGACAGCGCCCGCCGACGAAATAGCGTCCGCCTGAAATAACGATTCCTGCCGGATAATCGCGTGCAGCACAAGCGGGTCAATCCCTTCCTGCGACTGGTCGCAGTCGCTTACGTATTCCGGCGCCAGCGGATACCTGATACGGTCGAGCAGCCCAGGGTTCTTCGGGTCTATTTGCAGGTTAACTGTCTCGCGGATGCCTCCCCGCAGATCGCCCGCCATGTACCGGAACAGCCCCGCGGCGCCGTCGTCAGCCATTCCGACCGCTTTTTTCACGGAAGCGCTGCTTACCCGCTGCGCTTCCATCACCGCGTAGTTCACGACACCAAGATTTATCAGACGCGCGGCGCGGCGCACTTTCTCTTCGTCCGCCGGTTTCCAGGAGGCTCCTAGCACCTTATTCCACAGCAGGTCGCGCTCCTCACGGCATTTTTTCGTCTCGCCGCTGGACACTGCGTTGAACATCTGAAACGGATCTCCTCCCAGGTCTTTCACGGCAAACAGCGCGTAGATGCCGGCCGTAGGGTCCACGGCAATCTCCGCGAACACCCGCGTCGCCTCTTTCTTGCGCCCGCTTTCACGGAGAGAACGCGCCCTCCAGAACCTGTGCCTCGCCGTCTCTACCCCTCCAAAGCTTTCATCCTGCTCTCCTGTTTTGAAAGCGGGGATAGCCTTGTCATACTGTTTCTGCAAATACAAACCGTACGCATAGCGAAAAACAGATTCGGAACGAACCTTGTCATTCGACGCAAGCCTTAGCCGCCCAAACGCCTCCGTCGCCCAGGCAATATCGCCATCCTCCAGCGCAACCCACGCCGCCGCGTAACGCGCCCTCTCTCTGGTCGCGAGGTTTCCGTCGCCCAAGGCGACAGCCATAAACTTATTCCGCGCTTCGGCAAGCCGCCCGGCCTTCCAGTCCACACGCGCCTGCAAGACCTGCATCTCCGATTTATGAACGGCAAGCCCGCTTTCGAAACGCTTTCCCAGCAGCGCCGCGGCCTCGGAGGTCATTCCCTGCTTGCGCAGCATCTCGGCGTAATCCAGCGCCATCGCGAAATACTCTCCGGAAGGCGAAAACCGATCCAGCGTATTGTCGTAAACCTCCTTCGCCCTCTCAATGTCCAATGCGCGGCCAATCGCTTTCCCAAGTTTCGCGTAGAAGGCAATTGGGAGATCCAGCGGCTCCAGCAACCCTTCATTCCACCAGCCCCACAAGCGCTCATACGACAGGTTTGCCGCCGGTTGGGCGGTATAGGACGCGATGTTTTCAAGATGAAACTGCGACGCTTCGGCCATATTGCCGTCCTCTTCCGCAACAAGAGCCGACATGTACAGTTCCTCGGATTTTCTTTCGCTGCCCGTCACTTTTCCCTTCGAAACAGACAGGCCCGCCCTCACAAGCAGAAGATCGTTATCAAGAGCCGCCGCGTAGCCGATCTCGTGCCGGATATAAGGGATCATGGGCGAACCTTGGTATTGCTGCTCCAGCCGGGTCATAACGCCAACGGCTTCGATATGCTTTCTGTTCCGCGTCATAGACATGCCGTGGAAATACAGGACGTAATCGCCAAGGTCGTGTTCTTTGGGCGGTATGCCCGCAAATACCGCTTCAGCCTCCTCGAAACGTTCGCTTGCCAGGAAATTCCAGCCTTCCCGGAACGCCATATCGTGTTTGTTTGTCAAAAGCGGAGCCATGGCGCAAAGCGCAAACTGCGGGAGACCGGCACAAAGGATCCAGATTGATATTAAGAAAAACCCGATTCTGCGCGATAAGATAACAGACCTCCTTGGGCAGCCGGCTAGTTGGAGGGGGAGAAGCTGCCTGAGATGGTATTATTATCACTAAATAGACACTTTAATATCCAGCGTCTATAGAAAGCGAGAGTGTTTCTTGATAACATCCCTCTCCACACACCTATTCGTTTTCAGTAACCTGAGCGATGAAATCCTTTCCTTGTTTCCGAAATACGGCTTTAGTCACGCGGAGATATGGGCGATGCCACCTCATTTTTCGTATGACGAAACCGCAGACCGCATAGCCGAAAACATGGCTCGCCACGGAATCCGGATTGCAAGTCTCCACGGCCCCATATACCCGGATATTCGGACTTACAAGACAGAAAAATGGTATTCACTCGGATCAGCCAATGCTGAACAGCGCTCGGCTTCGGTGGAGGCCAATCAGAAGGCGGCGTTGTGGCTTGCCCGCAACGGCGGAGGAACAGTGGTGCTGCACACGGGTTTCCATTCCGAAAACTGGTACCCGGAGCGGTGGTACTCCTTTCTTTCCTCCCTGGAAGAACTTGTAAATTCAACACCGGACAACATCCGGTTCGCCGTGGAAAACACGCCGGTTGACTCCGGACGCAGCGACATTATCCACGACATCGTTGCCCGTTTCCCGGAAAACCGGGTCGGAATCTGTATCGACGTGGGACACGCAAATATCGTCGAGACGGCGCAAAGCGCTATCAGCACCGCCGGAAACCGGCTTATTCATATCCACGCCTCGGATAACCACGGAGACAAGGACGACCACCTGATCCCCGGCGACGGGAACATCTGCTGGAAAACGGTGATGGAAGAACTTCAAAAGATCAATTTTCATGGAGCCTTTACTTTAGAGCTACGGGATAACACGCAAAGCGACAAACCGACTTGCAAAGATTTCGAGTACATCCTCTCGGATGCCCACGCCGCTTTGGCGCGAATCCTCAACACGCAAGGCGACGCCCCGGCCCATAAAGACTTCGGGCGCCTTATCATGGATGCTTACGCCGCCTTGGCGCGAATCCTCAGAAAGTCGGCGGCTTGACGCGGGAAGCCCATCTTTCCGCTATCCGCAGGTCGCTCCCGGCGGTTGTTCCACCGCCTCTTGTCCAGCCGGCGGAAATCGTACCGCTGGCCGGCGACGCTTCCAGCAGGTCGTATTACCGCGTGCGGGTTCCACACACCGCCTCTTCCCATCTTTTTCCCGCCTCGGTCGTCGTTATGGCGTACCCGGACGAAATTGCGCCGGGAAAAGAACTGCCTTTTCTGAACGTGCACCGATACCTGCGTTTGGCCGGTATCCCTGTTCCGGATGTGCTGCACCACAAGCCTGAAAGCCGGCTGCTGTTTCTGGAAGATGCCGGGGACACAATGCTTGAGGACGCCGTCAAGAAGCACGGAACAACCGCCTGCCTGCCGATGTATGAGCAGTGCATAGAGGTTTTGGTGCGGATTCAGGCCGACGGCACGCGGACGCTGGACGGATCAGCTATTCCGGCACGGCTTGCTTTCGACATGGCAAAGTTCGGGGAAGAGATCGATTTCTTTTTTGAGCACGCGGTAAGAAAATATGGCGGTATCCATCTCTCCGGCAGCGAGGAACGCGCAATCGAGGATCTTTTTATCCCTTTCCTTGAGCGGACCGTTTCGCTGCCGCGCGTGCTGACGCACCGCGACTACCACTCCAGGAACGTGATGGTTCTGGCCGACACGCCCGCAAAACCTGAAAAACCTGGTCTGCGGGTGCTTGATTACCAGGACGCCAGAATGGGAAGCGTCTTTTACGATCTTGCTTCGCTTCTGCGCGACTCTTACGTCACGCTTGCGGAAGAAGAAGAGGACCACCTGAAATACGTATGGCGTCACCTGGCCCACAAAGAGCTGCTGCGCGCGGCGGGAGATCCGGGCGCGTTTACGGAGCTGCTCGATGCCGCCGCGTTACAGCGCAACGTCAAGGCGATAGGAACATTCGGCAACCAGGCGCATACTCGCGGCAAAAAACTCTACCTCCATTTCATTCCGCCGACCGTGGCGCGCCTGCGGAGTAATTTCTCCAGAAACCCGGCAATGCGGCCGCTTTCGGAAAAACTGCTCCCACTGCTCGAAGCGCTTGCGGAAAAGGCTATGTCGGAAACGCCCTCCCCGGAAGGAACAAACTCTTGAGGGCGATGGTTCTCGCCGCGGGGCTTGGAACGCGGCTTCGACCGCTAACGCTTGAGATTCCAAAGCCGGTTGTGCCAGTGCTGGGCAAACCTTTGTGCGGCTACGCGATCGAATTTCTCCGCCTGCACGGCGCAACTGAATTCCTGCTAAACCTCCACCACGGCCCCGATATCGTCCGGGAGCGGGTCAGCGCCTGGGCAAACAGCCGCTTCCCGCTGGAATACGCCTTTGAGCCGGAAATTCTCGGCACGGGCGGAGGTATCCATAACGCGCGGGAGTTTCTTCGAACCGGCACTTTCATCACGGCAAACTCGGACGTAATCGCCCGCTTTCCGCTGGATCAAGCCATTGCGCAACATCGGAAAACAGGAGCGTTGGCAACGCTGGTACTGTTCCCGGACCCGGCTCGTCGGTACACACCAGTGCGCGTGCTGGAGAACGGTAGAATCCTGGGCTTTGGCGCGGAAACGCCGCCGGGAGCGGCAGAAGGGTTTTTTACCGGATACCAGATCGCGGAGCCTGAATTGCTCGATAAAATACCGCCAAACGGTCCATCCTGCGTCATCCGGCAGACATACGAGCCGCTGATCGCCGCCGGAGCCCCTATCTTTGCCTTCATGACATCCGGCTTTTTTCTCGACTTTGGCACTCCCGCCGATTACCTGTCCGGCGTAATAGCTCTGCTCGGAGAAAGCGGGAATGGAAACCGCTCGTACATCGGCCCAAAAGCATGTGTAGCCACGAACGCGGTCGTGGGCCCTAACGCCTCGGTGGAATCAGGCGCCTCGATTGGCGACGGCGCACATGTGCGCCGCGCGGTCGTGTGGCCCGGAGCAAAAGTATCGGCGGGGCCCGGGGGGGAAAAAGGACAAATCCCACCGCACGCGGGTGTTTCCGCGGTATCTTAAAACAA
>WRHP01000004.1 GCA_009783195.1 Syntrophorhabdaceae bacterium
GGTGGCGCCGCGCTCGTGACGGCTGACGCGCACACGGAACTGGGTCGGTTGGTAGCGGAGTATCCGGGTATCTTTATCCTTGTGCCGCCGGAAGATTCCGTTTCGCTGAAAGAGGCGCTGTTGTCGGCATTGTCCGCAAATGGAGCGGAGCTTGGCAAAAATACGGTTGCCCGCGAATACGCGGAACGGTTTCTTTCTAAAGATATTGTATTGCTGGAATTTGAAGGTATGTTGTTTAGTCTAAAATAGATTTTGTCTCGTGGGAACTGAACTTGATAAGTTCATATTATGTTATCAAGTGCGCAATCGATTTTTGATCTGTATTATGTATAAAAAGTAAAAGGAATGTGGGTAAAATATTGTTAAACCAATTAAGACGATTACTTTCACCAAAAACTAAAACTATGCTGTCAGAAAGTTTTCCAAAGTTGTACTCAATTTACATGCGCAGCTTTATTTTGAATACGTTAGGGCTAAAGAAGTATTATAATAAAACAAATGATTCGTTACATTTAGGGAGTGGTGTTATACCAATGAAAATAGCTTGTGATCTGGAATTGAGAGGGGTATTTAACGTTGGTTTTAGTGATATTATTTATCCGTTATTGCCAAATACAGATGGAGTCATGAAGCTTTCATTTCATGAAGGACCATATGAATTTGACAATGTAAAAATTGCTCCTGGAGACACAGTATTTGATTGTGGTGCAAACGTAGGGTTTTTCTCTGTTATGGCTGCAAATCATAAATGTACGTGTTATGCCTTTGAGCCGTTGCCTCAAAATATTAAATATTTAGAAAAAATTATAGAAGTTAATTCACATATTACGCTTGTTTCGTATGCTGTTTGCGATAAAGTCGGAACTGTTTATTTTGAGACGTCAGAGCGCATTTCAAGCGACGCTAAAATTGTTTCAAGCGATGTTTATAATAGTTCTAAAATGGAGTGTATTACACTTGATTATTTTGCAGAAAAAAATAAAATTAATCGCGTTGATTTTATAAAAGTTGATATTGAAGGCGCTGAGCGTCTATTATTAAAAGGTGCTCAGGGCATACTGAAAGAATATTCTCCTAAACTCTCTATTTGTACGTATCATTTGCCGGATGATTCTCTGGTGTTGCGCGAACTAATACTTAGAGCAAATCCAAAATACATAATAAAAGAAAAATATAAAAAGATGTATGCGTATGTGCCTGAATAGGTGGTCGGCGATAATACGCTTACGACGGCTGACGCGCACACGGAACTGGGTCGGTTGGTAGCGGAGTATCCGGGTATCTTTATCCTTGTACCGCCGGAAGATTCCGCTTCGCTGAAAGAGGTGTTGCTGTCGGCGTTATCCAAAAATGAAGCGTGTTCTGGCAAAAACACGGTTGCCCGCGAATACGCGGAACGGTTTCTTTCTAAAAATGTTGCATTGTTAGAATTTGAGAGTATGCTCTTGGGCAAAAATGATCTTTAACTTTCTAGGAGTGGAACCAGATGAGTTCGCATCGCGCGATCAAACGCGCTATCGATATAATTCTCTCTGTATTGATACTGGTTATGTCTTTGCCTTTGATGGGTTTTGTGGCGCTGCTGATCCTCGCGTTGGAAGGCCGGCCGGTAATTTACGTCTCCCGGAGGCTGGTGTCGGCTGACCGGATGATCCGGGTGTATAAGTTCCGGACCATGGCGCGTGACGCAACATCCCGGAAATATTGCCTCAAGGAACGGTTTATGCGGGACGGCTATCTCGATATACCCCGCGACTGCGAAGTTTACACGCCAATTGGCCGGGTCCTTGAACGTCTGCAGATTGTTGAGTTGCCGCAGATGGTAAATATTCTTTTCCACGGAATGAGCCTGATCGGCAACCGGCCGCTTCCTTCCGAGAACGTAAACTTGCTGCGGCAATTCGACGGTTCGGCTGAACGTTTCGATAGCCCCGCCGGCATTACAGGCATAGCCCAGGTTGCCGGCCGGATGAATATAACACCGCATCAGAGGCTGGAGCTTGAGCGCGCCTATTCAAGGATGTACCGGGAAGGCAACATTCTGTGGTGCGATCTCAAGATTTTTTTCTGCACGCTCTATATGATCGTTTTCGCGAAAGGGATTTCACTCGACAGGGCATATAACATGGTAGGCATCGAGCCGAAAACCTCGGATATGCGGCCGATGATACAGACAAGCGTCCGGGTATGAACATCATGGTGTTTGGCGCTTCTTCCTCTATCGGCGCGAGTGTGGCCGAATCGTTTTCTCCTGGAAATAATCTGTTTCTGACTGGAAGAAACGCGTCCGGCTTAAAAACCGCGGCGCGGCGTTGTATGAGAGCGGGAGCTTCAGATGTTGTTGAAATGGTATGGGATCTTGGGAAAGGACCGGGCGGACTGGAAAAAGAGGCTGCCGGATGGCGTCCGGACATAGTTGTAAATGCGGCTTCCGCGTCCAGCCGCCTGCGCGATGGCAATATTGCCGCCGAAGATCTGGAAAAAATCGTCGCTGTGGATCTGACAGCCCCTCTTGATGTGATCCGGGCGGTGATATCGGACCGGTGCGGCGGTCCGATAGGCATCGTTTACATTTCTTCGTTTCTTTCGGTTGTGCCTGGTCCGGACCGGGCGATATACGGGGCATTGAAACGGATTCATGAAAAGGTTCTCCTTGGATTGGCCGCGTCACATCCGGAAGTACGGCTCATGATAGTCCGGATATCGAAAAGGATTTCCAGCGGGGCGGAAAGCCGTGAAGCCGAAGATCTTGGAGCCGCCGTTGTTGAAGGATACCAAAGAGGAAAAAAAACGATGTACCATGGTGTTTCAGGCAGATTTGGGATGTTTCTGTTTTATGTGCAGCCGGTTTTTTTTACCCTTGGGGTAAAGCTTAAACGGCTCATATGTTGAGCTTCGCCAATTTCTAAAAAAAAGAGAAAATTAAAATGAAAACGAAAATGAGCAAAGCTGTTCTGGTCGCGCTTTTTGTTCTCTTCCCGTCTTTCGTTTTTGCATCGAAATCAACCGCAACTACCGAGGACCAGAAGGTCTTCTATGCCCTTGGCGTGCTGTTGCATCGTCAGGTTGCTTCGTTCCAGCTTGCGCCCGCCGAACTGGAATTGGTGAAGCAGGGTCTTACTGACGCCAACGCGGGCAAGACGCCCATCGTGGACATGCAGATATACGGTCCGATGGTGCAGGAAAAGGCCGAGCTCCGCCGCAAGGCGCAAAGCGACAAGATTGCCGCCGCGAAGGCGCAAAGCGACAAAATTGCCGCTGCAAAGGCGTTTGAAGAGAATGCGGAGAAAGAAAAAGGAGCTGTAAAAACCGCGTCCGGCATGATCTTTACTTCTTTGGAGGAAGGTACGGGGAAAAGCCCTGGTCCGACGTCCAAGGTAAAAGTGAACTACCGCGGTTTCCTTACGGACGGGACGGAATTTGACAGTTCCTACAAACGCGGAAAACCGTCCGATTTTCCGCTGAACAGAGTCGTCAAGTGTTTCAGCGAGGGGATGCAGAAGATGAAAGTAGGCGGCAAGGCAAAGCTGGTTTGTCCGGCCAAGATTGCCTATGGCGACCAGGGTTCAGGAGCCATCCCTCCTGGAGCAACACTTGTTTTCGAGGTAGAGCTTCTGGAAATTGTTAAATAACAGGAAAAGATTTCAATAGGCGTTACGGAAGTTTGCGGTTGTTGTATCGCGGCGGAGGGTGGTAAAAGCTTCCGCCGCGTTTGTTTAGCGCCCCCAGAACGTCTCCACCAGACCTGCCTTCCACTCGTTTGTTTCCCGATACATCCTCAGCACTGCCGGGCGGTCCGCGCCTCGATGGGTGATTAACACCTCCGCTTTGTCCTTCTCCATTGCTCCGATCTCCCAGCGGCTTTTCTCCAGCGCGTCGTCTGGATCAAATCTTCGCAGGAATCCTTTCCAGTATTCGCTTGCGATAGGCCCTCCCGAAGCGAAATCTTCCCGCAGCGCTTCTCTTGAAACCGGTTTGCCGTCGGCCCGGCGGATTGCGTCGTCAGTATCCGCAAGGATGGTTTCGCGTGATTTTGTCGTGAGTAACCGCCATAGAACCGGGTAGTTTTGCGTCTTCATTGCGAGGAACATGGATTCGGCCGCGGAGAGTATGGCGGGAGTGTTTTTTTCTTGCGCGGGCGCGCTGGCAGCGCCCGGTATAGCGTACAGGAGTACAAAATAGAACACGATTGCGGGGATAGCGGTTTTGATCCGTATGAGAAGTTTCAAAACAAAGCCCAATTTATCAATGGTTGGGAGGAGTGCTTGAACTGCCGCCACCACCGCCACCACCACCGCCCACTGCTACCGCGATCAGCCCCGCGGCTGCGATGCCGCCGGCAATCCAGCCCCAGGTTCCGGCCGAGATGCCGATGGATGTTTTCTCGCCGGCGATTTCTCCGGCCGCTTCCGGTCCGGTTGTGGTCACAAACGGCGCGTTAGCCGTTGGCGATTTGGGTGTGGTGGTGAAAGGCGCTTCGGTTGTTTTATGGCTCGGCTCGGTCGTTATTCTCGGACGTGGCTCGGCCGTGATTTTTGTGGGCGGTTCGGCTGTCTTTTTGGGACGTGGTTCGGCCGTCTTTGGGGGACGCGGTTTAGTCGTCGTTTTGGGGCGCGGTTCAGTAGTTGCTTTTGGGAGCGGTTCGGGTTTTTTGGGCCATGTTTCCCATGTTGGCGTCGAGGAGGGTGACGCCGCAAATGTTTGAGTCGCGGCGAGTTCAAATGACAGGAAACAGGAAACAAGCAACATGACCGCAAGTGGCTTGATGTATGAACGAAATCGGCAGGTTGTCATAGCCATTCTCTTTTAAAACAGGTGTTTACCTGTGTTTTTTGTACAAGTCGCGGGTATCCTTGTCAAGCAGTATGTCCGTGTTGCGACCGATGTAATCGGGCAGTGTACGGTAATGCTCTATGTCTTGTCCAGCGTCACGTGTCCACGGAGAGATGCCGAAGCGGTAAGCCGTCCTGGAATCGTGCCCGATGAAGAGCCGGATCGGGATGGTGACGGAAACTCCCTTGTCGTGGTATCCCCGGTTGTGAGGATCGGAAAAAACTGAAGTGTCAGTGACGCTGTACCACGCGGTCAAGGTTACGCCGCAGATGAACTTGGACAGCGAGAACCGCGCTCCCCAATCGCCGGCAAGGAATCGCCCCCCTTTGATGTCGAACCAAAGGTTCGCCTCCGGGATGTTCAGGCGTCCGCTGATAAACGCCGTCTTGTACCATTGATTGCCGGAGAACTCGAAAGGGTTATCCGGGGATCGCTTTCTTACAAGGCTGCCACCGGCGCCCGCGATCAGCCGTCCGCGAAACATGGGAACGGCGATCTCGGCGTCCAGTCCCGCGTACTCTATTTCAAGATATCCCGCCGCGGCGCGCGCATAAGCGGGCATGTCAGCCTTTATGATCTGCTCGAACATGAGACGGGCCGGCGCAAGTTTTTCTTTTTTGTATAGGGCGATGTCGCTGCGAACCGGGATGGACAGCGGCTGCACAGTGCTATCGATATTGTTTGCCGGGTAGGCCTCCACTCCCGCGACGACGCTTCCTCCCTTCCAGGGATATATGTCGAGGTTTGCGGCGGCTCCAAACCGGTAACTGAAGAAACGGGAAGGATCGTTCAGGTACATGTTCAGCGCCGGCGCGACTTCCAGTTTGTACCATCGGCGTCCTTGCGTCCGCGGAATCGGGTTTCCTATAAATTCGGTTCGGAACGAGGAAACCTCGAAAAACCGTTCGCGCGAGATCCGTTCTTCCTTGAGTTCTTCGAGGGCGGCCGCGGTTGTGATGAATTCCGAGACAGGAATACCGTTTTCCTTGAAGCGAACGCGGATATATTCGTATTTCGGAGGGAGTATCGGAGCCACAGCGTCCAACAGCGCCTTCGCCGCGCCGGGCGTGAAGAAATACCGGTTGTTTTGCGCGTCAATCCGAAGAAAAAAGTCGTCCCCCTCTACGCCGATATCGCTAAACCCTACGGAGAGAAGAGCCTCGGTGATCCGGTCGGCAAGGGGGTGCTGCCGAAGTTTTTCAGGCTCACGGTAAGGTGGGTCGTGGATGGGAAGGATAGGCCGACCTATGTCGAATTGGAGCGCGCCGCCAACGGTCAACTGTTCGCCACGCTGCCAGGAAATGTCTATCTCTCCCTGCCGAAACGGTTTCAGGCGAAGACCGAAGTTTATATTCGATGAAACCGGTTTCGTGAAATGCTTTGGCTGCGCCGGATCGCGGGTATGCCGCTCGTAATGGACCGGGCTGTATTCCGCCGCCAGTATAAGCCAGTCCGTAGCTTTGAGCTGGATTCCTCCGAATAGCTGCGCGTTGCGCCACCAGGATTTCGGATGAGAGAACATCTCCATCCTGAACCCCTCCCCGGATTCGGTAAGCGGTTCTTTTCCCAGGCGTCCGTTCCCCATTCCGATGGTGAAATCGAAAGGGTAGATCTGTTTGCTGGCTACTATCGACTGGGAACCGTAAAGGCGCGTTCCGTGCGGGTCAGTGACCGCGATTGCAATGGCGGGCAGGTATTTGCCTTCTTTTACGATCTGCAGCTTGAAGTCGAACGATCTGTCCTTGAAGTTGCCGTACCGGTTGCCGATGTCGGTGAATCCGGGAACGCCTCTAACCTCCGTGACCAGTCCGTTTACCTCCAGGCGGTCGAACAGGCCGATTGTGCCCCAATAGTAGTTGTATGGATTGGCTGCCGTGACTCCGAACCGGTACCGGTTTTCGGGAAGAACCCGCGCCGTCGGGGTTTCGAAGATTCCGGTCAGCCCGAAGTTTGATGCTCCGATGAACGGTTCGTCTCCCGCGCGGGCGGGAGCGGTAAAGGACGCGGTGGCGAGTAGGGCGGCAGTTATTAATGCGGCAAGGACGGCGGCCGGACGCTGTAAGAGGCGGAAGCGAGAGCGTCTTTGAGATTGCGCTGGAAAAGATGAAATCACGGTGATGTGGTTTCCGGCGCCGCTGCGGGCGGCTCCGGCGGGATTCCGGTTACCCCGGCAATCTCAAGCGCCAAAACAAGCGCCTGACGAAGCCGCCGCGCTGTTTGACGCGGAAGGCCGGACGGGAGGGCTCTGAATACGACTATTGTGTCTCCGGGGCTTATGTCGGGGATAGCGCCGGTCAACGCGGTTACTTCCCATCGGTAAGCCGCCGGATTCCAGGATAAAAACCCTGGCGTCAAAAGGACGGTAGTTCCGTTTGCGCGCAACAGGTGTACATGGTTCTGATCCGCGTCATCTTTGTATCCGCCGGCGCGCCGGATATATTCTTTGAGCGGCGCTTTTGGGATAAACGGCACGTTGTCTGAGGGGGTGTGTACCGCGCCCGCGACGGTAACCGATTCCGTCAAGGGTGGAATCAGCAGCGCGTCTCCTTCCTCCAGCCGAAGATCGTGGGGGCTGTTTTTCATCAGGCGGGGAAAGGTCATCCGCACCGGAACTCTTCCGTTGGGACGCAGCTCCCGCAGGAAGGAAAGGATTGGGCGCAGGGCGTTGCCGACGTCTGCCGCTTTCGCTTCTTCAACAATTCTGGCTATCTCTTCGGTAGCCTCTGTCAGCTTTGCTTTCTGGCTTGCGCGGGTGGAGGCGCGGCAGAGAGCCGCGCTTTCGAAATCCGCGTTGTCTGTCGCCGCGCCTGCCGCCAATACGAGGGAAGAAAGAGTCGCATTGGGAGGCAGGCTGTAAGCGCCGGGCTGCCGTACCTCGCCTTCAACCGAAACCGTGATAGGCCATGGATCGCCCAACGCAAGGGTTGTACCCGGCCATGCGGCAAGGTACGCCGCGGCCAGAAGTAAAAGCGCCGTGCCTTGATTTAAGCGCGGACTGTGGAAGGCGCTGGACATTTACCGGAGTATACATCGAAGTTTGCCCGTATCGCTTTTGACTTCCTGAAATCTGAAGATTGCGATACGTTTAGTCGAAAAGGTGGGTTTTATACAATAATTCAGAAATTTACGAGGGTATCCGGATGAATATATCGATCGTGGGAACGGGTTACGTGGGGCTGGTTTCCGGCGTGTGTCTTGCCGAGCGGGGAAACAGGGTGGTTTGCATTGACGCGAATCCCGCGATTGTCGAGAAGCTGACGGGCGGCGAGGTTACCATCTACGAACCGGGCCTTGAGGAAATTTATTCGAGAAACCACAGGAAAGGGCGCGTTTCCTTCTCTGGCGATCTCGAAGAAGCGGCAAAGGCGGACATTATCTTCTTGTGCCTTCCGACTCCTCCCGGAGAGGATGGGTCCGCGGATCTGAAATACGTGCTTAAAGTGGCCGGTGATCTGGGAAAGATCTTTGGCCGGCAGCGGAATCCGGGCTACAAGGTGATCGTGAACAAGTCAACTGTCCCGGTGGGAACCAGCGAGAAGGTAAGGGCGGAGATTCGCACATACTGCGGCAGCTCGTTTGAATATGATGTCGTGTCTAACCCGGAATTTTTGCGGGAAGGGTTCGCGGTGGAAGATTTCTTGAGGCCGGAGCGTGTGGTGATAGGTTCCGGCAGCGAGCGCGCCATCGCTATATTGAAGGATCTCTACGAGCCGTTTCTTCAGCCGGGCAGCTCTATATTTGTGATGGATGAGAAGAGTTCCGAGGTGACCAAGTACGCGGCAAACGCGTTCCTGGCGCTGAAGATCTCCTATATGAACGACCTGGCCAACTTCTGCGACGCCGTGGGGGCGGACATAGACAAGATCCGCGAGGGGATCGGCTCCGATTCACGCATCGGCAAGAAGTTTCTCTTTCCAGGGTTGGGATACGGCGGCTCCTGCCTGCCCAAAGACGTAAAGGCGCTGCTCAAGACCGCCGAGGATGCGGGTTATCCGCTAACGGTGCTGCGGGCGGTGGAGGAGATAAACCAGGGGATGCGGAAGCGGTTTTTCGAGAGAATCTCGAAATTTTTCGGCGGTGTGTTCTCGGGGAAAAAGATAGCGATATGGGGGATAGCTTTCAAGCCTAATACCGACGATACGAGAGAAGCGCCGGCCTTTTACATTATTGATGAGCTGCTGAGTGCCGGGGCGAAGATTTCCGTGTTCGACCCCGAGGCGATGGAGGGAGCTTTTAATAGGTACGGCGACCGTATCCTGTATGCGGAATCCTCTTACGGCGCGTTACAGGAGGCCGACGCGCTGGTAATCGCCACAGAGTGGAGCGAGTTCCGCAAACCGGATTTCGGGCTGATCAAGAACCTGATGCGGCAACCTGTCCTGTTTGATGGGCGCAATATATACGACCCGAAGAGAATGAAGGAGTTCGGCATAGTCTACCATTCCATTGGACGCGGCGAGTTGGTGACGGAGCCAGTTTCCTGACCTTGAAAGACGCGCCTGGGGCGCGTTTAAAAGGATTTACAGGGATTAAAATGTTTCCGCTTTGCTGAAGATCGTTCCGGATTCATCCTTCTTTGCCAGGATCGGATTGCTGTCTATGGGCCATTTGATCGCCAGGTCCGGGTCGTTCCAGAGGATGGTACGCTCGAATTCCGGGTGATAGTAATCGGTGGTTTTGTATTGGACTTCGGCGGTATCCGACAGCACGGCAAAACCATGGGCGAACCCTTCGGGTATCCACAGTTGATGCTTGTTTTCCGCCGACAGCGTTGTTCCGACCCAATGGCCGAAGGTAGGCGATTCCTTCCGGATATCCACCGCGACATCGTAAATCTCGCCTGCTGTTGCCCGGACCAGTTTGCCCTGCGGATGCCGTATCTGATAGTGCAGTCCGCGCAAGACGTTTTTGATGGAGCGGGAGTGATTGTCCTGCACAAATATAGTGTGAAGCCCTGTTGCTTTCTCCCATTTTTTCAGATGGAAGCTTTCGTATAAGAAGCCGCGTTCATCTCCATAAACAGTTGGCTTCACCAGTAGCACATCCGGGATTGCCGTGGGGGTTATTATCATGGAGTTTCTCCTGTTTTTCGCGCTTGGCCAGCGAGTAAAAATTATCCCTGCATCTGCTTTGCGTTTTGCGGCATGTAACGCGCATAAATAAACAACATTAGGCATATTTGCTAAAACAGTGCCATATTTTTCAAGGTTTGTTACGATACTTGAGCATTTTACAGGAACAGGGTAAAGATCCGAAATGAAACGGGTATTGATTACAGGAGCGCAGGGTCTTCTTGGCAAGGATATAGCGAAAGTGTTTCGCGGCGCCGGGTTTGATGTGCGGGAAACCGACAGGGAAGAGCTTGATGTCACAAATCTGACAGCCTGCCGGGAAGCTGTCTCATCCATGCGTCCTGTAATTGTGATTCATTGCGCCGCCTATACGGCTGTTGACCGCGCGGAGAGCGAGGAGATGGCCGCGTTCAAGCTAAACGAGGATGGTACGCGCAACATTGCGACAGCCTGTCTGGAGTCCGGCGCGCTTGTGGTAACCTTCGGGACCGACTATGTTTTCGACGGGACTTTGGGCCGCCCATACCGGGAAGATGATCCGGTTTGCCCCCTTTCCGTATATGGAAGAAGCAAGCTGGCCGCGGAGGAGGCGCTTTTGGAGTCGGGTTGTGAACACCTGTTGATTCGCGCGCAGTGGCTTTACGGAACGGGAGGAAAAAATTTCATCGACACGATTCTGGGCAAAGCCGGTAAAGGCGATACCCTCAAGGTGGCGTCGGACCAGACCGGCTGCCCGACTTTTACGCGAGATCTGGCCGCCGCTGTACTTTTGCTGACAAAAGCGGACGCCAGAGGGACGGTGCACTTTTCAAACGAAGGGGAGACAAGCTGGTTTGAGCTTGCCCGGTTCGTGATCGGGAAAAACAGGCTTGCCGGGGCGACGCTTCTTCCGGCCGCGACGCGCGATCTTCCGTATCCGGCGCCGCGCCCCGCGTATTCTGTTCTGGACAAGGGTAAGTACCGTAATATCACAGGTAATTCTCCGAGACCGTGGGACGAGGCGGTTCTTGAATTTCTGTCTGTCATTTCCGCCGGGAGGGCAGTCTGATGAAATTACTGGTTACGGGAGCCGCTGGGTTTATCGGCTCGAACTTTGTTCGTTACGCCATGAAAGTACACCCGGACTGGGAAATTGCCGTGGTGGACAAGCTTACCTACGCGGGAAACCTGGCCAACCTGGAGGATGTCGCCGGAGGCCCGAAGTGCCGGTTTCACCGCGCCGATATTTGTGACGCCGAGGGCATGGACCGTATTTTCTCTTCGGAACGGCCGGACGCGGTTATCAACTTTGCCGCCGAGACGCATGTGGATCGCAGCATCGACGATCCTTCGCTGTTCCTGAAGACCAACATTGTAGGCACACAAACGCTGATGGATGCTTCCCGCAAGGCGGGGGTTGACCGGTATCTGCAGATCTCGACCGACGAGGTGTACGGATCGCTTGGCGCCACGGGATTGTTTACGGAGGAGTCGCCGCTTAAGCCCAACTCGCCATACGCGGCCAGCAAGACATCTGCCGACCTGCTGGCACGGGCTTACTTCAAGACGTATGGCTTCCCGACGCTGGTCACACGCTGTTCCAACAACTATGGACCGTACCAGTTTCCGGAAAAGCTCATCCCCTTCTTTGTGACTCTGCTCCATGAGGGAAAGCAGGTTCCGGTTTACGGAGACGGGATGAACGTGCGCGACTGGATACATGTGGACGATCACTCCCGCGCGGTCGAAGCTGTGTTGTTGCGCGGCAGGCCGGGGGGAATCTATAACATCGGCGGTGGCAATGAGCGCACCAACATAGAGATAACGAAATTCCTGATCGAGGCAATGGGAAAGGACGCCTCGGTTATGAAGTTTGTCCCTGATCGCCCCGGACACGACCGCCGTTATGCCATCGACGACACACGGATTCGCGCGGAATTGGGCGTTGTCCCGCAGGTTCCGTTCCAGGAAGGGCTTGCGGCAACCGTGCGCTGGTATCTCGACAACGAGTCGTGGTGGCAAGCCGTCCGTTCGGGCGATTACCTCAATTTTTACGATCGGTGGTATTCGAAAGCGGGGCGGTAAATAGTGAATTTTTCTTTGTTTTGTTCCGATATAAAAGGATGTTGAAGTCTATACTTTTTTAGTTTTCTTTAAGGGGAGCGACACATGGCCATGCCCGTAAATACAGGCAAAGATCTTATCTCCCGCATTGAATCCAAAAAAATCACCGCTGTTGTCATCGGTCTTGGCTACGTGGGGCTTCCCCTGGCTATGGAATATGTGGGCGCCGGAATCCAGCGGGTTGTCGGCGTCGACGTCGATGGCTCCAAAGTGCGTTCTCTGAATTCGGGGAAGTCATACATTGACGATGTTTCATCGGAGGTTGTGAAAAAAGCGGTTGACGCGAGAGCGTTCACGGCCACTACCGATTTCTCCATCATTGCGAAGGCTGATTCGGTCAACATCTGCGTTCCCACGCCGCTTAGAAAAACGAAAGACCCGGACCTCTCCTACATAGTCAACGCGATGGAGCGCATGATCAACCACATCCACAAGGGGATGTTGATAGTGCTGGAAAGCACGACATACCCTGGAACGACGCAGGAGATTCTTGCTCCGATGATCGAAGAAAAAGGATTTAAGGTCGGCAAAGACGTATTCCTTGCCTTTTCTCCAGAGCGGGTGGACCCGGGTAACGAACAGTTCAGCACGAAAAATATCCCGAAGGTGGTCGGAGGCGTCACCCCGTTATGCGGCAAGGTGGCGGCTGCGCTTTACGGCGGCGTAATGAACCATGTCCACCAGGTATCCAACGCGGCCGCGGCCGAGATGGTCAAGCTGTTGGAGAATACGTTCCGTTCGGTGAATATCGGTCTGGTGAACGAGGTCTGCCTTATGGCCAACCGGATGGGTATCGATATCTGGGAGGTTATCGAGGCGGCAAAGACCAAACCGTTTGGCTTTATGCCTTTTTATCCCGGTCCCGGTATCGGCGGGCATTGCATTCCGCTTGATCCGTTCTACCTTTCCTGGAAGGCGAAGCAGTTTGGCTTCGAGTCACGCTTCATAGAGTTGGCCGGAGTGGTGAATGGGCGGATGCCGCATTACACGGTGGACCGCGTGGGAGAGGTGCTTAATCGTTTCCGTAAGCCGATCAACGGCTCGAAGGTGCTTATTCTCGGCGTGACTTACAAGAAAAACATAAGTGATGTGCGCGAGTCGCCCGCTCTCGACATCATCCATCTCTTGGCTCGAATGGGCGCGGTTATATCGTACTGCGACCCGTATGTGACGGAAATAAAGGACAACGGGATATCGCTCAAGTCGTCGCCATTTTCCGCCGCCACCATGCGGAAAGCTGATTGCGTCCTGGTTGTGACCGACCATTCCGTGTTCGATTACGAGATGGTCGCGCGTGAATCGAAAGCGATCGTCGATACCCGCAACGCGTTGAAGAAGTTCAAAAGAAAAAACATCGTCAGGTTGTAAACGGCAAACCGCGAAAATCGGGGCGTCCGTAATGGAGCGGGCTTCGCGGGAGCGCCTTCCTTGCGGGAAGGCGTGTCCGAGTATTACTTCGAATGACGGATCTGGGGTAAACGTCCTCCCGGTTCCGCGGTTTTCCGCGCCGGCATTGGCCAATTTTGAAAGCGTGGACTATAAAGTGTTATCAGAAGTAAAAATATCGTAGGCCGGGACGGGAAATACGGCTTAATTGTCCTATCCGTGCAGCTATTATTTACAACTGTTCATAGAACGCAAACTGTCCCTCCGGTTCACAAAATGATCCGGAGGGACAGCTTATAACCCGGTAAAATCCTAAAAAATCACTTCTTCGTATGTCAGCCCCTGCGCCTGGGCAACCGGTCTGTTTGTCATCTTGCCTTTATAAACATTGAGTCCCTTGAGAAGCGCCGGGTTTTCTTTCATGGCGAGCTCCGCGCCTTTGTTCGCTATTTCCAGAGCGAATGGCATGGTTGCGTTTGAGAGCGCGAAAGACGATGTCCTCGGAACGGCCCCCGGCATATTTGGCACCGAATAGTGGACAATGCCGTGTTTTACAAAATACGGGTTTTCATGGCTCGTCAACCTGTCGATCGTTTCTACGGAACCGCCCTGGTCTA
Source organism: Syntrophorhabdaceae bacterium (assembly GCA_009783195.1). Taxonomy (GTDB): domain Bacteria; phylum Desulfobacterota; class Deferrimicrobia; order Deferrimicrobiales; family Deferrimicrobiaceae; genus UBA2219. Next base: position 14,012 of record WRHP01000004.1, read on the forward strand.
TTGCAACGTCAACAATGACCGAGCCTTGTTTCATGCTCATTACCATTTTTTCCGGAACAAGTTTCGGCGCTTTGGCTCCCGGTATAAGGACGGCGCCGACGATCAAATCAGCTTCCGCGACTGATTGTGAAATATTTTGTTCGTTTGATATCAGCGTTATAACATCCGGTAAAATATCGTGAATATACGCCAGCCTATCCACCGATATGTCCAGTACCGTTACCTTCGCGCCAAGCCCGCTTGCCATCTTTGCGGCGTTCAGGCCCACGACTCCGCCGCCGATTATGGTAACGTATCCGGGTGCGACTCCCGGAACGCCGCCCAGCAGTATCCCGCTTCCTTGATTTATTTTTTGCAAAAGGTACGCGCCGATCTGTATCGACATACGCCCCGCGATCGCGCTCATCGGCGCCAGTAGCGGAAGCGAGTTGTCCTGAAGCTGGACTGTTTCGTAAGCAATGCCTATTACTTTGGCGTCTATCAGCGCTTTTGTTTGAACCGGGTCGGAAGCGAGATGCAGATATGTAAAAAGTATTTGGCCTTCGCGTAACAGTGGATACTCGGGTTCTAACGGCTCTTTAACTTTAATTATCATATCGGAGATACGATAGATTTCTTTTGCCGTTTCGATGATTTCCGCTCCGGCTCTGATGTATTCATCGTCTGTGAATCCACTGCCCTTGCCGGCATTTTTTTCGATATATACCTTATGTCCGGCTTCAACGAGGCTTATTACTCCCGACGGCAGCGTAGACACCCTGTTTTCATTTTCTTTTATTTCTTTCGGCACTCCTACGATCATCTCAAGTCCTCCTTACGCGGATAGAGTCCGTCAGCGCAGCCGGCGGCGTGGCGGTATTTGGCTTTGAATTTGGAAACGGCAGGGCAAGGGCGGATAGTTCGGTAGCTTTTTTAGGCATAGTAATGAGTTTTCATGTGCCGCAGGGATTACCTTTTATTGAACGTATATAGACAAGTGTAATGCGCTAACATATTGAAAACAAGGAAAATAATGAGCGCAAAGGCATCCGGCAATAGATAGCGCTTACAAGCGAGATGCCCGCGGTGCTGTTTCCCGCTACGAGGTTTTCCGCGCCGTTACGAGGAAGGCGGAGTGTGAAAACATCCACTGTACCGGGCGGACGGACATGCCTTTCACGTGCCAGGGGCGCTGAATCACCTCGAATGTCTCCGGATCTGAAAATCCGCCTTCGTCGGCCAAACGGTCGCACAACTGCTTTACCTGGATAGTCGAAGGAAGATACGACAGCAGGATACCTCCTGGCAGGAGCGCTTCACGCGCATGTGATACCGCCTGCCACGGCTCCGGCAGGTCGAACACGATACGGTCAACCCCGCGTTCTTCGATCCCCTGGTAGACGTCCCGCACTTTTACCTCGTGATTTGGGGTTTCTCCAAGGTATCGCCGCGCGGTTTTCGCGCCGCTTTGCGCAAAGTCTTCCCGAATTTCGTATGAGATCACACGTCCTGTCGGCCCTACGGCTTCCAGCAGCTTGATAGTCAGCGCGCCCCAGCCGATTCCCGCCTCGATCACGGTCGCTCCGGGGAAAATGTCCGCCCACATCAGGATCGCCGCCGTGTCTTTTGGGTAGATGATCTGGGCGTGCCGTTTCTGGTTCATGATGAACTGGATGTAAGTGGGCCGGAAGGCGCGGTATTCGTCGCCCATCGCGGTCCAGGCGCGGCAGCCGTCTTCTTTGCCGATCAGGTCGTCGTGCAGGAGATTCCCTTTATGAGTGCCAAACACTTTTCCCGGCACCAGGGTGATCAGCCGCTCTTCCCGCTTTGGAGAGATCAGGAGTATGTCTTCCCCGGCTGCTAACGGTCCTCTCCGTACGCGGCTGCCGCTCGCCTGAGCGCTTTCCTGCGCGCTGGGCGCGGTTATTTCGCCGCCGCCGGGATCGAAGGGGTTGTTTTCATCGCGTTCGGCTTCAAAGCCGCCGCGGTCGCTATCGTCACCGATCATCCATTAGTCTCCTTGGCGCGCTTTTCCCGGCGTTTCCGTACCAACTCCTTCAACCGGCAATAGGCGCAAGTTTCGGCATAGGTCAAAGCGCCGCACGACGCGCAGGAGCGCGCTGCTCCTTTTGTTCCGTTTTCCGGATCGTCGCTTGTGTATTCCACGCCATCGTCTGCAAGCGTGCCTGCCGGCGCGGATGCCGCGTCCGTTGCCTTCCACTCTGATGTCCGCAGCGGGTTCGCTTTGTCGAGAAAGCCCTGGTAAAAGACAATTCGCGATCCCGGCATCCGCTCTTCGATCAGCGACAGCACTTCTTTGTACACCAGGGAGGTCGCGCGTTCGCTCATTGGGCACTCTTCAATCACGTAGTCTATCTCTTTCAGGAAGCCGTAGGCGGCGGTCTCAAGCTCGGATACGCGCCACAGCGGTTTTACCTTTTTCACCAGCCCTTCCGCCGACGCGGGGAGATGCGGGTGCTGCCTTGCAAGGTGTTCCCGCTGCCAGTGGAAGATGTTCCCCAAAAGCCGCGCCGATTCGTCGTCCAGGTTGTGGCCGGTCGCCACGGCGTTGAAGCGCCCCTCCTTTGCGATCCGGTTGAAAAAGTACCGTTTTACGGTTCCGCAAATGGAACATTCCTGCATCCGGACGCAACGTGCCGCCTCCGGGATCGGGATACCTTCTTTTGTCAGTTCAACGATGATAGGCTGCTTTCCTCGTGCCTCGGCGTAAGCGATCACCTTTTCTCTGGAGCGATCCGAGTACCCTTCGATTCCCAGGTCGATGTAAAGCCCTTCCGTCTCGTAGCCCATATCCATGAGGACATCCCACAGCACCAGGCTGTCTTTGCCGCCGGAGACGCATACCAGTACGCGGTCGCCCGGCGACAGGAGACGGTGTTTTTTTATCCCCTCCCGGACCTGTTTTTTGAAAAAGACAAAGAAACACTCCGGGCAGAAAGCGGCATGGTGGCTTGGCAGCTCGATAGCGGCCGCGGCCTTACGGCAGCGCCTGCACTTCATGAGAGGATCAGCCTCCGGATACGACGGAGATGATATTGACCGTCTCGCCGTCCTCCACCCTGTGGTCCTTGGTGAGGAGTTTTTTTTCCTGCGTGACGATCACGGTGGAAGGGCGCATCCCCGTCTCGGCGATCAGATCCATTACCCGCTTCGGTCCGGGGATCTCGATTTCTTTCTTTTTCTGGGGCATACATACGCGGATCATTTCGGCATTATACAGGATTCCCTCCCGCTGGTTACCATGGGCGGCTTCTTTCGCTCGCGACACTCTCCTCTGGGCACGTTTGCGTACCATCCTTGGCACGCTGCACTGCCCTGTTTCTTGGCGAAGCCGTCCTTGGCTACGCTGCGAAACAGAAGGCGTCTCCTGCCGGAGAGGTCACTTACTCAAGCAAGCCGCCCATGTAAAAAAACACATCACTCACAGCGGACATCGCAGGGAGGCTTCTCCTTTGGGTACGCTTGCTCGCCATCCCTGACTTCCTGCGACTGCATACTCCTTAGCTCTCGGCTTCCCTGCCTCCGCTTCGGAGTCTATGCCCCTGGAAGGCAGAGGCGCTACGCGATAACGCTCGCCTGCCGCCTTTGATTATCCGCCGTACTACACGGCCATCACAGGAGAGGTTTCTCACTCAGCGCCGCTCATGCGTACGTTCACAGCCAAATTCGGATAGCGGAAAAAACAAGGCGCGGAAGGTGTGAACCCCCCGCGCCTTGTTCCTTATAGAAGCGCATTGATCTCCGGTCTTTTTATACCGTATCGGGCTTTTCGCGTTTTTTCTTGAGACCCCTTTCGGAAAAGTTATGGCAGCAGATGATCCGGCAGCGCCGCCGGTATTTGCGCTCCGGTTTGCCAGTAAAGCACGGGCAGCGGGTAAGAAGCGCCGCCCCATTTCCACTTGGGGTCGCCGCCGCTGAAAGCCCAATTGCGCGGCGCGCCGGAATAGGTGGTCTGGGTTTTAGCTTCGCCCTTGGTGATGTTCGCGCCGTCTTTGTTGGAAGCGGTTCCCGCGAATACGATGCCGCCGGGCGGCGTCATGTCGCTGAGGGCTACATTGTTGACCAGGGTGCTAGTAGAACCCGCCACGCGCCCAAAGGTTGTGTTTGCGCCCGAATTCCGTTCGATTTCCGGATTCAGGGCGGCACAGCCTGTAACGCTGCCGCCGTAGACAACAGATCCCGCCACGCCACCGACAAAATTTTCGCCGCTGACTTTGCCCGTGGCGTAGCAGTTGATTACGCTGCCGCCTGAGCCAACATTTCCCACCACGCCGCCTACAATTTGTTCGCCGCTGACTTTGCCCGTGACGTAGCAGTCGCTTACGCTGCCGCCTGAGCCAACATGTCCCGCCACGCCGCCGACAGTTTGTTCGCCGCTGACTTTGCCCGTGACGTAGCAGTTGCTTACGCTGCCGCTTGAGCCAACACCAACACGTCCCGCCACGCCGCCGACATAGAGAGAGCCGCCGGTAATATCCGCGCCCTCTATTCCGAGGTTTTTAACGGTCCCGCCGTCGTCTATACGACCAAAGAGTCCGGCGGGATCGATGCTGCTGTCATCGTCAATAAAGAGGTTCGTAACGGTTTTGCCGTTGCCGTCGAAGTTTCCAGTGAACCAGTAGGTTATCCCTATGGGTATCCAGCCTTTGCTGCTTTTGTAAGCCGACAGGTCGATATTGCGGCCAAGCTGGTAGTACATGTCTGAAGATTCCGTGCCAGTGTTTACCCGATCAGCCAGATCCGCCAGATCTTTCGCCGTACAGATTATGTAAGGCGCGCTCTCTGACGCGCCGGAGCCTCCCGACACGCACGCGTTGTTGTTCGACTCGTCACCACCTCCGCCACATGCCGCAAGCCCCAAGACCAAAACCACCGCCGCGACAAGCGCGATCCTGTGGAATGATTTTGCCTCAAAAAAATCTTTCATCATGTAAGTCTCCTTTCACCTGGCCGCGTATGTTTGCCGTGATGTGTGTGAAAAAAAGCCGGCGCTTCCCTTTTGCGGGAAACGCCGGCGATATTTTTTAAGTGATTTAGGTTTAGGAGCTGTCTTGAACCAGTTAGAGCAAAAAGCTCGCAAAGCAAAAACCGCGCTGGATTTGCGGCGGTGTAGAATTCAAGAATGTTTTTAATATTAAATAGTTGGCTTTGCATATGGAGGCAGTTTCACATTAGTTTTGCAGGGTGTCAACGACAGAAGCCGCCCGGATGAAGGCCCTGCCTGCGCTCGGAACCCTATGCCCTCGCCGGAGAACCTCTTGCGCGATTTTTGTCCGCTGTGATTAATGTCGCCCAAATCTGTTATTCGAAGTGGCATTGTCTGTATTCACAGCGGATATCGCGGAGGGGCTTTCTTGTCGAGGATGTTTCTCCGTTGTCCCCTGCGATGGCCGATGTATTACGTCGGATAGCATAAGCGAAAGAAGCGGCCCGGCAAGGAATGGGTGTTGATAAATGAGCGTTTGCGTCATGTTCCCTTGTCGGGGAAGCCTTGCTCTTTATATAATTCCGGAGACCCTTTAATCCGGAGGAATTTCCATGACAAAACGATCGAGGTTTCTTGGCGGAACGCGCATACTGCCGCCGCCTGTCGGCCGGAAGATGTCCGTATCGGGGCTGGTGGACAAGACATTCCTCGCATATAACGCGGGAAGGCTTCGGGAAGCGTCGCGGCTTTTGACCGAGCGGATGCTTAAGCAAGACGTCACGGTCGGGCTGTCGCTGACCGGCGCGCTTACGCCGGCAGGACTTGGCGTTTCCTGCATAGTGCCGCTAATGAAAGCCGGTTTCATCGACTGGATCGTTTCGACTGGCGCCAACCTTTACCATGACGCGCATTTCGGTCTGGGGCTGCCTCTGCATGCGGGCTCGCCATTCATGGACGACCGGGTTCTTCGGGACGAGAAGGTTGTCCGGATCTACGATGTGCTTTTTTCATACGATGTGCTGCTCGATACGGACGCTTTCTTCCGTCAGGTGGTAGACCTGCCGGAGTTTCAGTGCGAGATGGGTACGGCGGAGTTCCACTATCGCCTCGGAGCGTACATGGCGCGGCGGGAGCGCGAACTGCGGATGGGCGACGTCAGCATACTGTCGGCCGGCTGGCGTTACGGCATTCCGATATACACGTCGTCTCCGGGCGATTCGTCCATCGGCATGAATGTCGCGGCGATGCAGTTTGGAGGCAGAGGGGTAAAAATCGACGTGTCGCTGGATGTTAATGAAACAGCGGCGATTGTCCACGACGCGAAGAAAGAGAAGGGAAAAAGCGCGGTCTGGATCTTGGGCGGAGGTTCTCCGAAGAATTTCATGTTGCAGACCGAGCCGCATGTACAGGAAGTGCTTGGTCTTGGTGAGAGAGGGCACGACTACTTCCTGCAGATTACCGATGCGCGTCCCGATACCGGAGGGCTCTCCGGCGCAACGCCATCCGAGGCGGTTTCATGGGGGAAAGTGGACCCGGACCGGCTTCCGGATACGGTGGTCTGCTACCTCGACACCACGGTGGCGTTGCCGGTTTTATGCGCTTGCGTGTTTGACCGGGTGGCCAAGCGGCGGCAGAAGCGGCTATACGATCGCCGCGGCGCGATGCTGAAACACTTGGGAGAGGAATACAGGAAAAAGGTAAGCGCCGACGCGGTGACCAAAAAGCGGAAAGTTTTGCGGTAACCGGAAAGTTTTGAAAAGCGCGGCGGAGGCTGCGCGAAAGCAAAAGAGCCAAAAATTCCTCGCGGAGCCGGTCAGCCGCGCGGCGGTATTCCTTGGGAAGCAAAATGCAGCAGCAGTTTTCCTGTTGCCCAGGCGTCCGCTTCCGCCCGGTGGAAGGTAGATCTGATCCCAAGCTCCCGGCAGATGCCGGAAAGGGAATTGGACCGGAACCGGCCCGAGCGGCGCGCAATCAGGAGCGTGTCCACCACCGGGTTTTTGGACCATGCGCCTCCAGCCAGCCGCGCCTCCGCGCGCAGAAACGACAGATCGAACGGAGCGTTATGGAACACCAGCGGATCGTCGTCAAGGAATGTGAGAATTCGTGGAAGCAGGTCGGCAAAGGCAGGCGCGTCGGCCACCATTTCGTCCGAGATGCCGTTTACGGCCTTGGCGCCGGGATCAATGGGGCGCAGCGGATTTACCAGGGATACGAAGGAGTCGATTACCGACCCGCGTAGAAAGCGCAGAAAGGCGAGTTCGCATATACGATGGCCGTCGGCCGCTGAAAGGCCGGTGGTTTCCACATCCGCCGCGATGTATGGAGTATCAAGAAAGTCGGCGCGGTAGTTCTTCATCGGTAGCCTCCTCTGACGACATGGTATAAAAGTTACATCCGACAAGGGGAGGATTCTTTGAAAAACCGTGCCCGGAACGACCGGAAAGTAGCTCTTGTTACGGGCGGAGGGCAGCGGATTGGCGCGGCTATATGCGCCGCGCTGGGAGAGGCGGGGTATATCGTGGTGCCAACCTGGCTTTCCTCCCGGCGGGAAGCCGAAGCGCTGGCGTCGGAATGGGGCGGGAAATCGTTTCGCCTCAATCTGTCCCGCCCGGAAACTTTCCGGCGTTTTGCGGGCAGGCTGGCGTCTGAATACGGCCGGCTGGATCTGCTGGTACACAATGCATCGGTCTTTCCGCGCACCCCGTTTACCTCCGTTTCTTCCGCTGTATGGGACACTGTCTTTGCCGTCAACCTGCGAGGTCCGTCGTTTTTGACCCGCGCGTTTCTTCCTCTTATGTCGTCTTCCCCCGAAGGAGCGGCTGTCTGTTTTATAGGCGATGCGGCTGCGAGCAAGCTTTGGCCTTCATACCTTCCCTATTGCCTTTCAAAGATTGCTCTGGAGGCGTTTGCAAAAGGATTGGAGAAAACCATTCCTCCGGGGATTCGTGTTGGAGTTGTCCGACCAGGGCTTGTTTTGCCGCGGCCCGGGTTTTCAAAGGCGCAGTGGGAGCGCCTCCGACACCGGAATACCGGGGGGATTAGGACTGTTGAGGGAATATCCAGGGCGGTGTTGCAATTTGCCAACCTTTAAAGTTAGTATTCATTATCAATCTATTCCGAAAGGAGTGTCTTATGAAACAGTATCGTTGCAACGTGTGTGGCTATACCTATGATCCGGCTAAAGGCGATCCTAACAATGGTGTGCAGCCCGGTACTTCTTTCGAAAGTATTTCCGCAGACTGGGCGTGTCCGCTCTGTGGTGTAGACAAGGAGGAGTTTGTGGAGGAGAAATGACAATAACACTTGCTAAAGATGTTTATTATGTCGGCATAAATGATCCAGGACTTACCGTTTTTGATATTGTCATCCCTACCGAGTGCGGGACGACGTACAATTCCTATCTTGTCAAAGGGACGGAGAAGACCGCTCTTATAGACTGTGTCAAGCGGTCCTTTGCGGAAGACTTTATCAAACGGATCGAAGAGATTGTTCCTGTCGGCAAGATCGATTACCTGATCGTAAATCATTCGGAACCCGATCACGCCGGCGGGATCGTAGATATCTTGAAGCGCAACCCGGATATCCAGGTTTTCCTGACGCGTTCCGCCAAGTCGTTCATCGACAACATTGTGAACGCGCCGTACAAGCATCACATCGTCAGTGATAACGAAGAGCTTCCGCTTGGCGATAAAACGCTGCGGTTTATGGTCCAGCCGTTCCTCCATTGGCCAGACACCATGTTTACTTATGTGGTGGAGGATAAAGTTCTGTTTTCGTGCGATTTCCTTGGGCGCCACTTTGCAACCGAGGAAATTTTCGATGACCAGATCGAAAAGTCGGAAAAGCTGCACAACGCGATGTTTGTGTACAACAGCATGATTTTCCGTCCGTTCCGGGAGCCTATCCTCCAAGCGTGCGAGCGGATCAAAGATCTTCCGATCGCGATGGTTGCTCCGTCTCACGGGCCGGTCCTGCGGGAAAGCTGGCGGGAGGTAATGGAGTATTACAGGGGACGGGCTGCCGCCCCGATGGAGAAACGCAAGGAAAAGAAGGTGGTGGTTGTCTACGTGTCCGCTTATGGGAACACCACCATGATGGCAAAGAAGGTGGCCGAGGGAGTAGCCGCCGCCGGTTGCACACCGGTGTTGGTAAACGCCGCGGATGTCTCAATTCACAAGATTCTTGACGAGTTTGACGAGTCGATTGGGTTTTTGATCGGCGCGCCGACGCTCAACAGCAATCTTCCGCACCCGGTCTACAGCCTGCTTGGTTACCTGGTTGTGTTGAACGTGAAGGGACTGACCTCGTCTTCGTTTGGTTCTTACGGTTGGAGCGGGGAAGCGACCAAGATAGTGGCGGACATCATGACCGCTATGCGGATCAAGGTGTTCCCCGAGCCAATCCGGTTTAAAATGACGCCTACCGAGCAGGATTTGCAGACCTGTTTCGAGTTCGGGAGAGAATACGCAAAGACTGTGGGCGCGCAGGCGACGGCCTGAACCGCTACCCGCGGCTCTTGCTGCTTTCGCCGGCCGCGCCTTCCTTGTGAATGGCGCGGTCGGCTTCTTTTTTCTCCCGGCTATGCTTTTCGAGCGCCTCGCCCCGGACTTTTGCCTTGCAGGGGTCGCAGACGCCGCCATTGAAATCGCCCGGTTTCGCGCAGATCATGCAGCGGTTCATTGCGCTATTATCTCACAAGGCGCACGCTTTGGTCCCATCGGAGGTGATATGACGACAGAGCCCGGGCCGGTCGAGATTGCGGTGGAGGAGGAGTTGTATGAATGCCCCAAGTGTGGGGCGGATGGCGGGTTCCATGTCGGATTTAAAAGAGTTGAAGGCCAACGATTCCGGGTGGTGTTGGTGTGTCCCTCTTGCCGGTTTCGGTTTCTTGTGGGCGAATTTCTTGTACCCACAGGCGAGTTGCGTCCGTACGATCATGCTTTGGACGGTACCCCGTAAGCGCCTGTTTTTTTGTTTTCCGCCGCCGGCCGGATCCGGTTTGGAAGTGGCGGGCGAAACAGCGTAGCTTAAAACAATCCCTAAAGGTTTCTCATGACGGATACTCTCTGTGGCGCACATCTGTTCCCAGTACCATAAAGATTACATACTCGCAGATGTTTGTAGCGTGATCGGCGATCCGCTCCAGGCAACGCGAAACAAGAATCAGATCCATCGCCTTAGGTATGGTTGACGCGTCAGCCGACATGTAGTCGATCAGTTCCAGGAAAATGTCGTCTTTGAGCTGGTCCACGATGTCGTCCCGCGCGATTGTTCGCTGCGCCAGGTCGACATCGCCGTTCACGAAGGCGTCGAGCGCGTCTTTCAGCATTTCCTGGGCGACCTCCGCCATTTTGGGAATGTCGATAAGCGGCTTTAGGGGGGGCACCGCCAGCAGCGAGAGGGTTTTTTCGAGGATATTGATTGCGTGATCGCCAATCCGCTCCATGTCGGTGTTTATCTTGATCGCAGCGGTTACGAACCGCAGATCGTACCCGGCGGGCTGGCGAAGCGCTATGATTTCGAGGCATGCCTCATCGATGTCAACATGTAGTTTGTTGACCTGTAACTCCATTGAGCGAACTTCTGGAAGCAGGCTGCCGTCGCGCTGGACCAGCGCCTGGACGACCTGCCGCGTCATAGCTTCGGCCAGTCCTCCCATGCGCAGAACCAGCTCCCGGATCCCTTCCAACTGCTCCGTGTAATGTTCCGAGATTCTTTTTCCCATCATCCGAACCTCCCGGTGATGTATTCTTCAGTTCGTTTGTCCGACGGGTTCGTGAATATCTTGCCGCTTTTGTCCATTTCGATCAGCTCTCCCAAAAGGAAAAAGGCCACGTTGTTAGAAATACGAGCCGCTTGCTGCATGTTGTGAGTCACTACCACGATCGTGTATTTTTCTCTTAAAACCTCGATTAGTTCTTCGATCTTCGCCGTGGAAACCGGGTCGAGGGCGGAACATGGCTCGTCCATCAGCAGCACTTCCGGCTCTACGGCCAGAGCGCGCGCGATGCAAAGCCGCTGCTGCTGTCCGCCGGACAGGGAAACTCCGGGGCTGTCCAGTTTGTCCTTCACCTCTTCCCATAGCGCGGCCATGCCAAGCGATTTTTCTACGACCTCCGCAAGACCGTTGCGGGACCAGTTCTTTCCGTTCAGCCTCAAGCCTACCGCTACGTTTTCGAATACCGACATCCTTGGGAACGGATTAGGCTGCTGGAACACCATTCCTACCTTGCGGCGCAGGGTTACCGGGTCGATCGCCTCAGAGTTGATATTCACGCCGTCAAAGAGGATCTCGCCGGTCGTACGGAAACCGGGGGTCATGTCGTGCATCCGGTTCAGGCAGCGGATGAACGTGCTTTTGCCGCATCCGGAGGGACCCATGACGGAAGTAACGGTGTACTGGGCGATATCCATATGGATGTTTTTCAGAACCTGATTGTCCCCGAACCAGCCGCTTAAGTCCCGGATTTCGAAAACGTTATTCATGGAATCCTACCTTTTTTCCCGTGTCAGTCTGCGGGCGCCGATATTGATGAAAAGTACCAGGGTGATGAGCACCAGCGCGGCGGCCCACGCCTTGTCGTGCCATTCCTTGTACGGAGAGATCGCGTAAGAAAACACCTGCAATGGCATGGCCGCTGTGGGTTGGTCAAGACGCGTCTGCCAGAACTGATTTCCAAGGATCGTGAACAGAAGCGGCGCGGTTTCTCCGAGAATACGCGCCATTGCCAGGAGGATTCCCGTCAGAATTCCGGCTTGCGCTGTACGCAGCACGATATACAGTGTCGTCTTCCAGCGTTCGATTCCAAGCGCCAGCGCCGCCTCCCGGACAGGCTGTGAGACGGTTCGCAGCATGTCCTCCGTTGTCCGCGCGACAATAGGAACAAATATCATAGTGAGCGCCGCCGCCCCCGCCCACGCGGAAAAGCGCTTCATCGGGAGGACGACAAGCGTGTACCCGAATATGCCCATGATGATGGAAGGGACGCCGGCAAGAGAATCCACGGTAAAACGGACGGCGGAGGCCAGTCGCCCCTTACCGTATTCCGCCAGATATATTCCGCACATTACCGCTATGGGCACGGACCAGATCATCGTGAGCAGCGTTATGACGAAAGAGCCGAGGATGCCGTTGGCAATACCGCCGCCTTCCTCGCCAACGGGACGCGGAAGATTGGTTAAAAGGCTCCACTGAAGCTCTTTGGCCCCTTTCGACACCAGGTCAAAGAAGATCATGAAAAGCGGCAGTATGACCAGGAAGGCACATAGGCAAAACGCCCATCGCATTCCGGTGTCGATCGCCTTCCGGCGAAAGCTCAAGGTGTTCACGCTGTTAATTCCTAAGGGATGTGTTCTTGACCAGATTCGACAATATCCACTTTGCGGCGAGATTGACGAGGAAGGTCAAAATGAACAGGAGCAGGCCGATCAAAATGAGCGAAGAAAGCTGCAGGTCGGCTGCTTCCGCAAACTCGTTGGCGATTACCGCCGCCATGGAGTACCCCTGATGGAACAGGGAATAGAAAATATCCGGGCGGTTCCCGATCACCATCGTGACCGCCATTGTTTCGCCAAGCGCCCGCCCCAGTCCCAGCACGGTTGCGCCGAAGATGCCAGGGATGCAGTGCTGGCCGACGACGATCCTGATCATTTCCCATCGGGTGCCTCCAATAGCGAGCACCGCCTCCTTCTGTCTTACCGGAACCGTTGCCAGCACTTCGCGGCTGACCGACAGGATAAACGGCACGATCATGATGGACAAAAGAACGCTTGCCGCAAGCACGCTTGGGCCGTACACCGGTCCCTTGAAAAGAGGGATCCACCACCCGAAATATTTCGCCATTGGCTTCATAAACGCGCTCCGCAGCATAGGCACCAGCACGAAGATTCCCCACAGCCCGTAGATGACGCTTGGGATCGCCGCGAGCAGCTCCGCGAGAAGGGAGACAGGTTTCTTGAGCCATTGAGGGGCGAAATCGTTTATGAAAATAGCGGCCCCGACGCTTAAAGGTACGGCCAAAAGAATGGCAAGGAAAGAAGTGATAACGGTTCCGTATATGAAAGAAAGCGCCCCGAATTCCTTTTCCACCGGGTTCCAGGCTTGCGAAACTATGAAACCGGCTCCGAATTTGCGCAACGCGGGAAGCGACTCGTAGAGCAGGACCAGGAGAAGCAGCAGGCCCAGCGTCAGAACCATAGCCGCGAAAAAAGCGGAAAGTGCCTCAAACGCGCGGTCTTTGGGGTTTTTCGAGACTTTCTTGGGCATTTCACTTTCCTTCCGAATTCTTGGGCGGTGGCGCGGGAAGGTGGGACAAAAAGGAGGAGAGGGGTTATTCCTCTCCTCCCGCAGTCTATGTTAATGTTTCCGGCTGTAAACGACCAGTGGTCATTTAACTAGTACAGCGCCTTCCCTTGACTGGTGATTTGCCGCAATGTTTTGTCCACCATGTCGGTCACCGGTTTTGGCAATGGGGCGTAATCAAGCGCCGCTCCCATAGATTGGCCGTCAGTAATCGCCCATTTCAGGAATTGCACAAGCGCCTTTCCTTTGGCCGCGTCAGTCTGTTCTTTATAGACTAAAAGCCAGGTCAGACCGGCGATCGGGTAGGATTCTTTTCCCGGAGAATCGACGATGGACGCGCGGAAATCCGCCGGCATGGTGATGCCCGCGGCGGCGGCCGAGGTAGCCTCGATTGTCGGAGCGACAAATTGCCCTTCGCGGTTGCGAAGCGAAGCGACGGTCATCTTGTTCTGCTTTGCGTATGCCAACTCCACGTATCCCACCGCGCCGGGAGTCTGCTTTACAAGGCCGGCCACGCCTTCATTTCCTTTGCCGCCGATCCCCACGGGCCATTTGACGGATTTGCCGCGCCCGACCTTTGTTCTCCATTCGGCGCTGACTGTCGAAAGGTAGTTAGTGAAGATGTCGGTTGTCCCGGAGCCGTCGGACCGCTGGGCGATAACGATATCGGTGTTGGGGAGCTTCAGCTCCTTGTTGATCTCGAATATCTTCGGGTCGTTCCAGCGGGTGATCTTCCCGATGAAGATTTCGGCAAGTAGGTCCTGGGTGAGCCGCAGGCCGGAAGGCACTCCTTCCAGGTTATATATGATCGCAACCGCGCCGATTGCCGTCGGAATGTGGAGGATCGGGCCGGGCAGCTTGCTCATCTCTTCTTCCGTCATGGGGGCGTCGGAAGCGCCAAAATCCACGGTGCCCGCCGTGATCTGTTTGATTCCTCCGCCGGACCCGATCGACTGGTAGTTGAATTTGACGCCAACGTTTGAGTTGGAATATTCGGAGAACCATTTCATGTAGAGGGGATACGGGAAGGAAGCTCCCGCGCCGTTAAGAGCCAGATCCGCCGCGATGCCCGGAACAGCGGTGATCGACATGACGGCAACCGATAAAACGACGATCGCAAGAAACTTTACTGCTTTACTCATTTCAGACACCTCCATGGTTAGATACGCGATTGCTTTTTTGCGCTTTACAGGAAGAATTGATTTTGCGGATGAACATGGTATGAGGGGAAAGTTAAGATTGTGTTAAGAATGCCTAAAAATTAGTTTCCTTTAGATTTGCCGAAAAGAGGCTATAATCGGGAAAACTAACGATTACACACGGGGGGATGCCGCATGAAAAAAATCATTGTATTGACGGCCTTGGCCGTTGCCATTGTGTTTGGCCTGGGCGGTCTGGCGGTTGCCGCCGCGCCTCCGGACAAGATTGACATCAAGGAAATCCAGAAAATGAAGGGACCAGTCCCGTTTGACCACAAAAAGCACACGGGACTGGCGAAAGACTGCAAGGAATGCCACCACGCGGACCAGCCGGGTAAAGAGCAGAAATGCTCCGCTTGCCACAAAGACAAGGCTGTGGACAAGATGCTTTCCCTAAAAGACGCGTTTCACAAGACATGCAAGGATTGTCACGCCAAGAAATCCGCTCCAAACAAGTGCAACGACTGCCATAAGTAAAAGTTTTTATAAAACAGCTATTTATGTGGGGCGAAAAGAAGCGGGATTCTTTTCGCCCCGTTTTTTTCAGGCGGGCAGGCGGATGGTGAATTGTGTTCCTTCTCCAAGGCGGCTTGCCGCCTGGATGCTTCCCCCGTGGGATTCCACAATGCGGCGGGCGATCGAAAGCCCAAGACCGGTACCTCCGGATTTGCGGGAGCGGTCCTTGTCCACCCGGTAGAATCGCTCAAAGAGCCTTGGGAGGTGCTCCGCGGGGATTCCGGGGCCGTTGTCGGCCACCTCGAGCAGAAAATCGCCTTCTTCTATTTTTCCGGAAATGGTGATCCTCCCACCTTCCTTTCCGTACTTGATTGCGTTGTCCACCAGGTTTGAAACCGCCGCTGTCAGCGTCCTCGGATCTGCCTGGAAGGTTCCTTCGCCCGAAGCCGTTTCCAGTGTTTTTCCCAAGGCTTCGGCGTCATGGTTGTGCAGCTCCGCAATGCGGGAGAGGAAGGCGGAAACCGTGATCTTCTCCTTTTCGAGAGGAACCGCGCCGGATTCCGACTGAGAGAGCAGGAGCAGGTCGTTTATGAGGTGTTCCATCCGCAGGACGTTTGAGTGGACGATGTCAAGAAACTCACGGTCGGGCGCTTCCCCCTTATGGATGGCGTCCATGTAGGTCTCCAGGTACCCGCGGACGTTTGTGAGGGGTGTTCGCAACTCATGGGAAGCGTTGGTGACAAAGTCGCTTTTTATCTGCGATAGCCTGCGTTCCTCGGTCATGTCATGAAGTAATATGAGTACGTCGGCCACGGTTTCCCCGCGATAATTGACTGTTGTTCCCGAAACGCGGACAATCCGTTCTCCGCCGGCCGATGGCACAGTAATATAGCGCGGCGTCGGCGCGTTTCCATTCATCCATCCGTCAATGAAAGGCAGGACTTGTGGAAGGCGGATTGCCTCCGGATATGGACGGCCTTCCGTTATGGTTTTCGAGGCGTCAAGAACGTTTCCCGCCGCCTGGTTCATCATCCTCACGGTCCGGTCCGGGGTGATGACGATCACTCCGTCGGAGAGGCCGGCCAAAAGCGTTGACAGGCGTGTTTTGCCCGCGTCGAGCTGGCGGATTGTCTCCGAAAGCTGCGCCGCCATGGCATTTACGGCGGTCGCCACATCTTCGAGTTCGTCTCTTGTCCGAACGTGGACCACGCGCGCCAGGTTCCCCGCTCCGATCTCGCGGACCGCCTCTTTCATTTCGGCCAGTGGGCCGGTTATCCTGCGGGCCAAAATGGCGGCTCCCGCCAGGAGGATAAGAAGGGCCGCGATTAATGCGCTCCATAGTACGGTCGTGATCTGCCTGATGCGCATGTCCAGAAGCGAGGTTGGAATTGCCGTTCGAACAACTCCGATTACGGTTCCTTCCTCTTCAATCGGCAGCGCGGCATATCGCATTTTTTCCCGGATGGTGATGCTCCTGCGTTGGGAGAAACCAAGTTGTCCCAGTAACGCGTCGTGAACCTCCGGGTGGTTCTCGTGGTTTGCCATCTTCGGCACATCTTCCGCCCCGACTGTGGAGTCGGCCACGACCATGCCGCCTGGCAGCACGATGGTCAGGCGTGTTCCGGAAACCCGTCCGATCTGGTCGCCTTTTTGCGCGATGCCGCTCAGGTCCAGCGGCTGGTCGGCCAGGAGGGGGCGAAACGTTTCCGCGATCAGGGTTGCCTTGTTGAAAAGGGTTTCGTCCGCGTCCGAAAGGACAAGGCTGCGCGCGCTGAAATATGTGGCGATGCCGGCAATGAGCATGACGACTCCGGCGGTCGCCAGGTGGGTCAGAAAGAACTTTAAGGCAAGGGAAAGACGTCTGGTCATTGTTGTCACAGCTCCTTGATTTTGTATCCGACGTCTTTTACGGTTTCGATAGCATGGACAAGAAGCGGGATCTTCTGGCGGAGCTTTGCGATGTGGACGTCCACCGTGCGGTCGATTACATTGGTGTCACCTCCCCAAACCTTTTGCAATATGGCCTCACGGGAAAGCACACGGCCGGAAGATATAAGGAGCGTGTGGAGGATCCGGAATTCCTTTGCGGTAAGGGGAATCAGTTCTCCGTGGAGCCGGACTTCGTGCCGCGTCGGGTCCATTCGCAGTTCCCCGTATTCCAGCGCGGGCGCCTCCGCCTTGATTTCCGTGGGGCGGTTTCGCCGGAAAACTGCCTTGATCCGCGCGGCTACCTCACGGGGACTGAACGGTTTGGTGATGTAGTCGTCCGCGCCCATCTCCAGGCCGACAATACGGTCGATCTCGTCACCCTTTGCCGTGAGCATGATAACGGGTGTTCCGGCGATTCCGGGTGTTGACCGAATGGCGCGCAGCACCTCCAGTCCGTCGGCTTTCGGGAGAAGGATATCCAGAAGGACCAGGTCGGGGTTTTCCTTGCGGGCTTTGGCGATGGCTGTTTCGCCGTCGGAAGCGCGCAGCGGGGTGAATCCTTCCTTGCTGAGCAGGTGTACAAGGAGATCCTGGATCTCCGGTTCGTCTTCGACTACAAGAACGGTTTTTGGCAAAGCCGCCTCTTCGTAATGCGTTTTAAAGTCCCATTATAATTGGGAGCCGACGGACCGAAAGCACCCTTCTTTTTCCGTTGCGGGCGCCGGATGATTTCTTATGTTTCGTCACTGGTGGTTTTTTCGGGATTCTGCGCCGTCTGGCCGTTGTCTTCATCCGCCTGGAACTGCTTGGGCACGATGATTCGCAAAAACAGGTCGGACATCGTGAAGCGGACCGGAAGAGATCCTATATATTCGCCGTCCACCTGCGCGGCGGAAGGAATGGCGGAGCGGATTGTCACGGACGTGGTTTCACGGATCAGGACATCCTTGGACAAGGTGTGTTTTTTCAGGAGCAGGTCAATGGCGAACTTTGCCATCGCCATCTTTCCTTTGCGCAGGAGAATGACCGCCTGGAATGCTTTCTTTTTGATGTTTCCGTCGGGCGCGAGGGTGAAGTTTCCGCCGTATTTCTTTCCGCGAACGATGAATACCGTTTGCGCTTCGATCCGTTCCCGATTGGGGAAATCGAGCCACAACGACGGATGCTTCCTCAGGAAATGGCGGGCGCCGGCAAGTATGTAAGCAATGATCCCCAGGTAGTTCTTTTGCCGATGGGTCATGCGTTCCAGCACTTCGGCGTCGAAACCGGCGGATCCGAGCAGGACGAAATACCGGTTGTTTGCCGTTCCGAGTGGTACGGAGATGGTTTCTCCTTCGGCAAGAAGAGAGAGACATTCTTCCGGGGAGGCGGGGAGGCCAAGCTCCAGAGCAAGCACATTCCCGGTTCCGCCGGGGATGACCAGCATGGGAGTCCGGGAGCCGGCCAGACCGTTGGCGACTTCGTGGATCGTGCCGTCTCCGCCGACGGCGATGACAGCTTCCGCTTTGCTGGCTGCCGCGTACCGGGCCATCAGGACGGCGTCGCCGGTCCCTTTTGTCTGGAGGATACGGAACTCGAATCCTTTCGCTGCCAGACAGACGCGGATCCGTTCGATCTTCCCGGCGGTCCGGATGCCGGCGACCGGATTATAGATGACTACAATCATGGTGCAAAGATTATATGGATAAGTCGGCATTATTGGTAGCGGGTGCTTTACGCTGTTTGTCACGGAAGTTTTTGCGGTGGCCAAGCGTTTTTTGAGCAGAATTTATTTATCTCCCAAACAATGTTGAAGCTGGTGTCGTTGTTGATTGGCCGTGTGGTATAAGAATGGTTGTCGAATAAGCGGCGCGAGTGGGATAGGCTTAAAATAATCGTCTATTGCCATTTAATGGACGCTGCTTTTAGTCCGGTTTGGGATGCGATTTGCCGGCGTCATGGGTCAGGTTGTTGCGGTTTGCCGGAAAATACTTGAATAGCTTGTTGCCGGCGCCGGAAGCGCCGGCGCGCACAGCGGGGGAGGCGTGATGTTTCGTATTATTCCGAGAGAAGAGGAATTCTTCTCTCTTTTTTTAAAGGCGTCGGAAAATATCAACGAGGGAGCGCGCCTGCTCAAGGAGCTTTTGGACCGGTTTGACAACATTCAGGAGTACGCCCGGAAGATCGAGGAAGTGGAGCATAAAGGCGACGCCATCACCCACGACATTATCCGGAAACTGAACACCACGTTCATTACTCCGATCGACCGGGAGGACATTCTCAAGCTTGCGTCCGCTCTGGATGACGTTATTGATTTGATCCACGGGGCGGCGATGCGGCTTGTGGTCTATAAGATTTCCGCCTCGACTTCTTATGCCAAGGAGCTGGGATTCCTTATCGTGAAGGCCGCCCAGGAGCTTAACAAGGGAATAGAACACCTGCCGCTGGACGACGGCAGGGAGCGCGTATATGAGCATTGCGTGGAGGTCAACTCCATCGAAAACGAGGCTGACCGCGTTTCCCGCGACGCAATCGCCAATCTGTTTGAAAATCAGATAGACCCGGTTGCAATTATCAAGTGGAAGGAAATTTACGAAACGCTTGAGACGGCTACCGACCGGTGCGAGGATGCCGCAAACGTTCTTGAAAGCGTGGCGCTGAAGAATGCTTGATACGCCTGAAATTCTGCTGGGGCTTGTGATCCTTTCCGCCCTGGCTTTCGACTTCATAAACGGTTTTCACGACACGGCGAACGCTATCGCCACTACCATTTCCACCCGCGCTCTTTCCATCAGGGCCGCCATCATGATGGCGGCGGTGTTGAACTTCGTCGGCGCGCTGGTATCCACGCACGTCGCCACAACCGTCGGAAAGGGGATTGTCGATCCGGCATATGTTTCCCAAATCATTGTCTTGTCGGCGCTGGCCGGGGCGATTTTCTGGGATTTGCTTACCTGGTACTACGGGATTCCGGCTTCCTCCTCGCATGCGCTTATCGGGGGACTCATAGGCGCTGTGTTCTCGGCCAGGGGTATTGATCCGCTTCAGTGGGCCGGGATCTCGAAGATCATTATAGCGATCGTGATTTCGCCCACGATCGGGGCAATAGCCGCTTTTGCCCTGATAATCGGTGTTTACTGGGGCTTCCGCAAGGTACACCCGTCGCCGCTGAACAGGCAGTTCCGTAAAGCCCAGGTGGTATCCGCGGCGTTCATGGCGTTTTCTCACGGTTCTAACGACGCCCAGAAATCAATGGGCATTATCACCTTGGCGTTGTTTTCTCACGGCGCCATCTCCTCCTTCCATATTCCTACCTGGGTCATATTGAGCTGCGCGCTGGCAATGGCGTTGGGCACGGCTACCGGGGGGTGGCGCATCATAAAGACGGTGGGCAGGGATCTGGTCGATCTTCAACCGGTCCATGGTTGCTGTGCCGAAGTTGCCGGCTCGGCTGTTATCATGTTTGCCACATTCCTGGGGATACCCATCAGCACCACGCATGTAATTACCGCCGCCATACTGGGCGTGGGCATGTCGCAAGGGCGCAGAAAGGTGAATTGGGGTGTCGGGCTTCGGATCGTGTGGGCGTGGATTCTGACGATACCCGCTTCCGCGGCCGCGGGATATCTTGCGTACCGTATCCTGTACCCTTTCCTCGTCAAGCTATAAAAAAATACCGCTGAGGATACCGATTATGAACGGCACCGTATCGACCGTAAACCGTCGTGCGCTCTTGCTCTGTTTTCATAATCATCAGCCTGTCGGCAATTTTGAATCTGTGCTGGAAGAAGCCACGCGCGATTCCTATCTGCCTTTTCTGAAAGTTCTCGCTGAGTTTCCGTCAATTCGGGTGACGATCCATTACTCCGGGTGGCTGCTCCAATGGATCGAGAAACACTCGCCGGAGACGTTTTCACTCCTTAAAAAACTTGTTATGCGCGGCCAGGTTGAGGTTTTGGGCGGCGGGATGTACGAACCCATACTTGCTCTGCTTCCCGAACGGGACCGGCTGGGGCAACTCGGCGCGCTTTCCGGATACCTGAAGCAGCGCTTCGGAAAAGCGCCGGAAGGGATATGGCTTGCGGAGCGCGTATGGGAGCCGGAGATGCCGGCGGCGCTTTGCGCGGCGGGCGTCAAATACCTTCCTCTTGACGACTACCACTTTGTTCGGGCGGGGCTGGAGACGGAAGAGCTGGATGGTTTTTACATCACTGAACACAACGGCGCGGTTGTGCGCGTTCTTCCGGGGAGCGAGCGGTTAAGATACCTGATTCCGTTCGGCGAGGTGGACGAGGCGCTGCAGGAGATAGAGCGGATAACATCGCGCGATGTGCCGTTTCCCGCCGCGATATTCGCCGACGACGGGGAGAAGTTTGGCGTCTGGCCGGGGACTTACGAGCATGTGTACGAAGACGGGTGGCTGCGCCGCTTCTTTGAAGGGATCGTTTCTCACGCGGACCGTTTTACGACAATGACTTTTGGGGAATATGCTGCCGCCGCGCCGCCGCGGGGGAGGGTATATCTTCCCGCCTGCTCCTATGTTGAGATGGGGGAGTGGGCATTACCGGCTGATCGGGCCGCCCGGTTCGGGGAGTTGCTAAGCGAGTTTCGTTCTGGAAAAAACCTTGAAAACAAACCGTTTATACAAGGCGGGTTTTTCAGAAACTTTTTGAGGAAATACGAGGAGGCAAACCAGCTTCACAAGCGAATGCTTTTCGTGAGCAACCTGGTAGAGGCGGCGGAAACTTCGAATCCTTCAAAAGCGGGGGTCGCGCGCGATTTCCTGTATCGGTCCCAATCCAATGATGTTTACTGGCACGGCGTTTTCGGGGGGCTGTACCTGAACCATCTTCGCGAGGAAGCATGGTCGAACTTGCTGCGGGCTGAAGCTAAAGCGGATGCGGCGTTGCGCGGGACCGCCGCGGAATGGGTCGAGGCGACGAAGTCGGATCTCGATTGCGACGGCGGGACGGAACTGCTGATGAGGACCGCGGGCTTGACGCTGTTGTCGCATGCGCACGACGGTGGGGCGATCACGGAGATTTCCCTGCCGGCGCGCGGGGTTACGCTGGGGCATGTGCTTACGCGGCGCACGGAAGGATATCACGAAAAATGCAAGAAGGCCGTGGGGTCGTTTGACGGTTCCACAAGTATTCACGACGCTTTGGTGCTGAAAGATCCGTCGGTTCTCGATGCTCTGGGCGTGGATTTGTTGCAACGCGCATCTTTTAGGGAAGAGTTTTATGGGGAAAAGGATTCTCCGGAGGCGATTTTTGAAGACGCTTTACCTCTGGCGGTGTCGGCCGGGAAAGACGCGTTATTTGACTGCGACCAGAGCGGGGTCCGGATAATTGCGCGATTCAAGATCCCGTTGGTCTCGGAAGGCGTCGATTTGTTGCTGGAAAAGACTTTGGTTCTCCGGAGCGGAGAAGAGAAATTTATAGCGGTTTTACGGGTGCGCAACCTGGGGCCGGAACCTGTTTCGGGGACGCTTTGCTCCGAGTGGAACCTGAATATGCTTTCCGGCGAAGGGCTGGAAAGGTACTACTGCGGGCTGGACGGTCCGAAAAGCCTTTCCTCTTCCGGCGTTTCGCGCGACGTGCATGAATTTCGTGTGGTTGACGGATGGCGCAATGTCGCGGCATTGGCGACGCTCAACCGGGATTGCGCCGTGCTTCGGAGACCTGTGGAAACCGTGTCTCTTTCGGAAAAAGGAGTGGAAAAAATCCACCAGGGAGTTTGTCTTAAAATCCTTTTCCCCGTTTTCCTGGCGCCAGAAAAATCTGATTCATTTTTAATTCGCTGGGCGTTTGATTATGTGTCATAGTTTTTCTGGTTTTGACGATACGTCATGTCATTGCACATCCGGAAGCGGGGCGGTGGTTTTTGCCTTGTTACAAGGAGGAAATGAATGAGGTTGTCGAGAATATTATTGCTGTTACTGATTCTTATGCTTGCGGCAAGTACGGCATTTGCTTCCGGCTTCCGTTTGCCGGAGGCGGGCGCAAAAGCAATGGGGATGGGGTTTGCGTTTGTCGCGCAGGCGGATAATCCGTCCGCGATCTACTATAACCCGGCGGGCATCACACAGCTTGAAGGGTATAACTTTACGATCGGCGCGACATACGTTCAGGAATACGGCGTCAAGTTTGGCGGCGAAACGCCTCTTACGAATGGGCAGCTTGAATTCGAGCGGCAAAAGACGCTGACGTATCTCATTCCAAACATGTATTTCACAAGCATGAGCAAGGAAACCGGGTTTGGCTGGGGCATAGGCTTTTTTGTGCCGTTTGGGTTGGGGCAACAGTATAACAACTGGTCCAGCAGCATATTTCGCAACCAGACCGTAAAGATCGAACTCATGGCGCCTGTCATCAATCCGACGATCGCGTACAAGGTAAATGAATACTTTTCCATCGGAGCGGGCATAGACTACATGTACGGTATGGCGAATCTCGGCCAGACCCCCACTGTCAACGGACCTCTCCCTGGTTTTCCTAACAGATACGCGAACCTTTACGAGCTTGAGTTGAAAGGCAGCGAAGACGCGTGGGGTTACAACATCGGTATTCTATTAAAGCCTACGCAAAACTTTCGGATCGGCGCGAGCTACCGAAGCGCGTTTGATCTTAAAATCAAAAACGGCGATGTTGTCATCAGAAATGTGCATCCCGCTTACGGCGCCGGTATTTTTCCTGGCCCCGTTCCTTCCAATATGAAGGGAAGCGCCACCGTCAGCATGCCCGACACCTTTGCGATTGGCGTTGCGTACACTATCGACCAACTAACGTTCGAGGTGGACGCGGACTGGACGTTCTGGTCCAAATATAACAGCCTTCCGATCTCGTTTAGCAATCAGGTGCCCACGCTGACAAACCAGAATGTGGAAAAGAAATGGAAAGACGTATGCGCGTTGCGGTTTGGCATGCAGTATCAGGTTACCGATCCGCTGGCGCTTCGCCTTGGCATTGTCTACGATCCGTCGCCGGTTCCAATAGGGACTATGGGGCCGGAACTTCCAGATTCCCACAGGATGAATTATATGATCGGCGCGGGCTACAAGGCCGGACAGTGGACGATCGACGCGGCTTTTATGTACCTCGACAAGTCATCCCGGGCAGTTAACAACATGAGAGCGAGTACGATCCCTGGCACTCCTGCCGGCTCTGGCTTCGACGGCAAGTGGTCCGGCGACGCGTGGCTGGCGGGGCTGGACATAAGCTACAAATTCTAAGGGGTATCCCAAAACAGATGGTTTGCGGGCGTTCTTTTTAAGGGCGCCCGCTTTTTTTTAGCCTTCCATAAGTCCTGCCATGGCCCGGAGCCGCCGGATTCGGTGCTCTGTGGAGGGATGCGTTGACATCAGGTCCGACGTGTCTCCACCCAGGCTTGACAGGGGGTTGATGATGAACATGTGCTGCGTTCCCCGGCTTTCTCCAGGCACATGCGCGCCTCCTTCGGTGATCCTGGAGAGCGCGGAGGCCAGCCCCAGCGGATTGCGCGTAAACTCCACAGCCGCCGCGTCGGCATGGTATTCACGCTGACGCGATATGCTCATTTGCAGTATCTTTGCCGCCAGCGGGGCGAGCAGGGCAAGCACAATCCCGAAAATGATTAAAACGATGTTGGCGCGTCCTCCTCCGCCGCTACGAGATCCGGAAGAGCGGACGCGTTTTCCCCGGAATACTCCTCCGCGCAGAAATATTTCCGACATCATGGTAATGGCGCCTACAAGCACGGCGGCACAGACGTTATAAAGAGTGTCCCGGCTCTTGATGTGCGCCATTTCGTGGGCGATTACTCCCTGAAGCTCTTCGCGGTTCAGCTTGTCGAGCAGCCCCTGCGTTACGGCGACGACCGCTTCCCGTGGGTGCCTGCCCGCGGCGAACGCGTTCAGTCCGGTGGATGGCATCACATATACCGCCGGGATCGGCAGGCCGGAAGCGATGCTCATTTCCTCGACGGCGTTCATGAGCTGTTGGTGTTTTGTATGGTCGGCTTTTTCGGCGCTGTGGAACGACAGTATGATCTTTGAGCCGCTGTAATACGCGGTTCCGGCAAGGATAGCGAATAGAACCGCCGCCAGGGCGAGTCCGTTGCCGATATTTCCTAACGCTTCTCCGGTGATTGCCCCAAGCGATACGAAGATCCCAAAAAGCGCGGCGAACAGAATAATGGACATCCGGACATTTTGCCGCTCCGCATCCGGGAACAGGAGCATCGACCTATGCCGCAAAGCGGGTTTTACGGACGGATCGCCGCTTACGCCTGTGTTTCCTCCGGACAGCGCCTGCGCTTGCGCGCCTGGCTCAAAGATGTTTGCGCTTGCGGCAAGCGGCGCATGACAAAGATTGCAGTAACCCGCTTTCGAAGGATTGGATGTGCCGCATTTGGGGCAGGACAACTCAGGCTGTGTCATAAAACCGGCCTTTGCTGTTTGCCTTGAAGCCGCATCCTGGCAAATTGTGTCGTATTCCTGATGAAGACGGATTTACCGGAGGCTGGCCTTTGGGACCGCCCGATCCGTCTCCTCAATCTGGAAGTACGCTTCCTGCGCGAAGTTGAACAACGAAGCGATTAAGTTGCTTGGAATCGTCTGGATCTTGTTGTTGTAGGTCATCACGGAGTCGTTGAAGAACTGGCGGGCAAAGGAGATCTTGTTTTCGGTTCCGGCCAGCTCTTCCTGTAAAGAGGTCACATTCTGGTTTGCTTTGAGATCAGGATAGTTCTCCACGACGGCCAGGAGGCCTCTGAGCGATTCGGTAAGGAAGTTCTCCGCCTTGCCCTGGGCTTCGGGTCCCTTGGCGTTTACCGCCGCGCCGCGCGCTTCGATTACCTTCGTCAGTGTTTCCTGTTCATACGCCATATAATCTTTCACAACCTCTACGAGGTTGGGGATGAGGTCGTGCCGCCGTTTAAGCTGAACGTCTATCTGGTGCCACGCATTCTTTACCTGGTTGCGCAGACGCACGAGCGCGTTGTAGGCAGCCACGAACCACCCGATAACTACTATCAGAAGAACGAGCGGAATGTAGACCATCGTATCCTCCATATAATTGAAAACAGCGGAAATATCTTTTTAAATCGCTGTTTTGCTCATAAGTCTAACCGATGTATGATGGATGTCAAATCAATAACGGGAAACCTTTAAATCAAAGTGTCACGAGAAGACGATCCAAAACGGTCCTCCGGAAAAACTGAAGGCAAGCCTGCGGTTGTCCGCCGCGGCCCCGGCGAGGTGAAGCCGCCTCCGCCGCCGCAAGACAAGCGCCAGAAATTTCGCCGCCGCAAGCCCACGCCCGTAAAAGAAGTTCGCCCGGACGCGGCGCTGCCGGACCCGCCGCATAAAAAGTGGAAAAAGCCTCCTCCTTTGCACGGCGGACCGCCGCCGAAAGTCGCCCGCCCGGAATTTCCCGAACTTCTCGCGCCCGCGGGGTTTCCGGAGGCTTATTTTGCCGCCGTGGATGCCGGAGCGGACGCGGTTTATCTGGGGCTTGAAAAGTTCAACGCGCGGGCGCGGGCGGAAAACTTCGGCATATCCGACCTGTGCCGGATTCTCCCCCATGCAAAGGCTCGCGGAGTCCGGGTATATCTTGCGATCAACGCGCTTCTGACAGAGGCGGATCTGCCGGAGGTTATCGATCTGGTCCATAATGTGGCGCCGCTTTCGCCGGACGCGGTGATTGCGGCCGATCTTGGCCTGTTACGGATACTTCACGAGTTCTTTCCGCATATTCCGGTTCACGTAAGCACGCAGGCAGGCTGCGCTTCCGGAGAAAGCGCCGAGGAATTCGCCCGGCTGGGAGCGTCACGGGTGATTCTTGAGCGGCATCTCCAGATGTCCGAAGTAGCCCGTATAGCCGCGCGCTCCACGATTGGCGTGGAGATCTTCGTACACGGATCCCTCTGTTATTCCTATTCGGGAAAATGCTTTTTTTCCTCGTTTCTTGGAGGAAAAAGCGGGAATCGCGGCGAATGCGTGCAGCCGTGCAGGCGCGTTTATGAATACGGCCAGGGGAAATCAGGCGCCATCTTCTCGACCGGAGACCTGTCGCTTCTCCCGCGCCTTCCGGAAATTGCGGGGATGGGTATCGCCGCGCTGAAGATCGAGGGGCGGATGCGCGGGGCGGAATATGTCCACGGGGTTGTTTCGGCGTACCGCTTTGCGCTGGACGCGATCCGCGACGGCAAACCGGAAGAAGGGGTCGAGGAGGGGATGCGGCTTCTCTCGTCCGTTATCGGCCGGGCTGCCACTCCGGGAATTACCGGCGGGGCCGCCGCGCCGGAAGTTGCCGCCGGAGGCGAGTCCGGCAATGTGGGCGAGCCGCTTGGCGTGGTGGCTTCCATAAAAGACGGGTGGGCGTTTATCCCTGGGGCGGGAACTATCTCCCCCGGCGACCGGTTGCGGATACAGTTTGTCGCGGATGGATCGGGGCGCGGGTTCTCCGCCGCGGCACAGGACACGCGTTCCGAGGAAACGGGGCTCTCCCTCAAGATTCCGTTTTCCTTGTCCGCGGGCGATCTGCTCTTTCGGACAGCGGGTGGCGGACGGTCCGAATATACGCGGCGCGCCCGCCGCGAAATGGAGGCCGCGCAGTCGGCCGGCGCGCGTTTTTGCGTCGTAATTTCCAAAGACGAGGTGGAGGTCAAGGCTTCATACGGCAGCGTGGCGCGGGAGTACCGGTATCGCGTGTCCGGGCCAAAAGAGGGCCGGCCAGGTGTTGTTCCGGAAGATGGCGCCCGCCGGCTTTTGGCGTCGTATAAAGGGGATCTGCCGATTGCGGAAGTCCAATTGGAATGCCGAGGCGCTCCGTCGGCGTGGAGCGATGTGAAATCGCTGTTTCTGCAGGCTGCCAGAAGTTTCGACAAGGAGTTCCACCTGGATGGAAAGCGTCTGCGGCTTGAGATACTGCCGTCGCTGCGTGTCACGGGGGCAAGGCCGGAAGGGCCGGTGACATCGTTTTTTGTTTCTTTAAACGCGGATCAGTTGGCGTTCATTCCGAAGACCCCGGAAATTATTCCCGTGGTGGAAATGACAAAAGCGCTTTTGCGTGACCCCTCGCCGCTGATTTTGCATGCGCGGGCGGGCGCGTATTTCAAGCTGCCAACGCCGTTGCTTGAATCCGACGCTTCGTTTCTGCGCAGAACGGTCACGGAAGCTGTCGGCAAAGGGCTTACCCGCTGGGTGCTGCCGGATGTCGGCTACTTCCGCTTTTTTGCTCCGTCTCCTATCCGCCGCCAGACGGTTTTGGTGAGCGACCATTATCTGTATGCCTTTAACACGGCGGCTTTTGCCACACTTTCCCGGCTGGGCGCCGCGCGGGTGATCCTCCCGGTCGAAACGACCATGGAGGCGCTTCGCAGCGTGGGGAAATTTTTGTACGGAATCGGCATCGCGGTAGCCTACGGGCGCGTGCCGCTTATGATTTCCCGCCTGCTGCCGGCCGCCGGGGTGCGGGACGCGGAAGCGGTAAGTCCGCGCGGCGAGCGGTTTTCTTTGCGGGGAAATGAACACGGCTCCACCGTTTTTCCGCCAATGCCTTTTTCCGCTTCCGGGTCGCTTGGCGAGATGCGTTCGGCCGGGGTCCGCGATTTTTACGCTGACCTGAAAGGAGCGCCGGCAGAAGAGGTTGCGGCGGTTCTCGAATCGCTGCTTGCCGATCGGGTGATTCCCGGCGCCTCGACATTCAATCTGTTTCGGGGGAATTTCTGACGTGGCTGTTGTTGACCGACTGCGGAACATCGGAATTATCGCGCATATAGACGCGGGCAAGACCACCTTCAGCGAGCGCCTGCTTTTTTATACGGGTGTTACGCACCGCATGGGAGAGGTTCACGACGGCGACGCCCAGATGGACTATCTTCCGCAGGAGCGGGAGAGGGGAATCACCATCACTTCCGCCGTAACCCAGTTTCCCTGGCTTGGAGCGGAGGTCCACCTGATAGATACGCCGGGGCATGTGGATTTTACCATCGAAGTTGAACGGTCGCTGCGCGTTCTCGATGGCGCGGTTGCCGTGTTTTGCGGCGTTGGCGGCGTGGAACCGCAGTCGGAAGTCGTGTGGCGGCAGGCGGACCGGCATGGGATTCCGCGGCTTGTCTTTGTGAACAAGCTTGATCGCCCTGGGGCCGACTACGACAGGGTTGTCGCCGATATGGATCGCAAGCTGGGCGCGCGAGGGATTCCGGTTACGGTGCCGTTGTACGAGGAAGGGGTGTTTGTCGCCGTGGCGGATCTGCTGACGATGGAGCGCGTGGAGTTCTCCCCGCAGGATCAGGGGGCGACGGTTTCACGGAAAGCGTTGTCGTCCGAAGAGACGGCGGGCGTTGCGAAATACCGCGAGGCGATGCTGGAGGCGGCTGCCGACGGCGACGACGCGGCGGCGGAGAAATATCTGGCGGGGGAGGAAGTGCCGCAGCCGCTTTTGCGCTCCGGTATCCGCAAGGGGACGCTGACCGGCAAGATTTTTCCTGTCTTTGCGGGTTCGGCGCTGCGAAATAAAGGTATTCAGCCGGCGATGGACGGGATCGTTTACTTTTTGCCTTCCCCGGCGGAAGCTCCTCCTGTAAAGGGGGATGACCCAAGAAGCGGCGTACCTACTATCAGAGAACCGGCGCCGTCCGCGCCGTTTTCGGCGCTTGTTTATAAGGTGATGCAGGAGGACGCCAGGCGGACGGTCTATCTGCGCGTTTATTCCGGGAAGGCGTCCGAAGGGACGGCGCTGCTTAACGCCTCCACGGGCGAGAAGGAGAAGGCGGCGCGGCTGTTCCGGGTGCATGCCGGTAAAAAGGAAGCGGTTGAAGAAATCCTGGCGGGCGACATAGTGGGGGCCAGGGGGATCAAGAAGGCGCGCACCGGGGACACGTTGTGCGATCCGGCGGCGCCGATTGTCTTCGAACCGATCGAGATTCGCAAGCCGGTCGTCTCTGTGGTTGTTGAACCCAGGACCGTTCGGGAGATGGACCGGCTCAAAGAAGTCCTTTTCGCGATGACGGATGAGGACCCGACGCTGTCATTCAAGGAGGATATGGATACCGGGCAGATCCTTCTTTCGGGTATGGGCGAGTTGCACCTCGATGTCGTTATCGACCGGATGGCGCGCGAGTATGGGATCACCGTGCGGAAGGGAAGCCCGCAGGTGGTATATCGGGAAACGATTGCGACACCGGCGTCAGCCGAGAGTGTATTCGAGCGGGAGATCGCCGAAAGGCTGGTAAAAGTGTCCACCAAGGTGGCGATTGCCCCGGCGCCGCGCGGCTCCGGTGTACATATTACAGACGGGTACAGGATGCTTGGGCTTGGGCAGGAAGTGGCCGACGGCGTGGAGATGGGCTTGAGGGAAAGCGCTTTCTTTGGAGCTTTGGGGTATCCGGTGGACGACGTTACGGTGGAAGTATCCTCGATCTCCTTTTTGTCAGGCGTTGCTTCCCAGATGGTCGCCAAGGTTGCGGCCGCAAAAGCATTCCAGGAAGCGTACGAAAAGGGCAAGCCGTTTCTTCTTGAACCGATGATGGAGGTTGAGGTTTCCGTTCCCGAGGAGTTTTTGGGCGGCGTCATAGGCGACATAAACGCCCGCCGGGGGCATGTCACCTCGGTGGACCGCCGTCTTGATATAAGCATGCTTTCGGCAACGGTGCCGCTCAAGGAAATGTTTGGCTATGTTACGACGTTGCGGTCGCTGTCTCAGGGGCGCGGCAACTATACGATGAAATTTTCGCGTTATGACCGCGCTTGAAAGATCACGTTGCGATACCGTGAAAGGCTTTATCAACGCGGGTGGTGAATTGTACTTCAAATAGGCAAACATTCATATGAATAAGTATTTGTGAGAATTTAATTGCAATAAAAGTATCGTAAAGATTGAAAATATAATTAAATACATTGAAAATACGTTTAATGTTTTGTTGCCAAAAGATCATATAGAATTTATGCGAGATTTTAATGGAGAGAAGGGTTCATAGGGAAAAATTATTTAATAATGTATAGGATAGAAGAAATTATAGAAACCAATAAATCTTGTCAAATTGAAGATTTTGCTCCAGGCATGCTTTTATTTGGGAGCAATGGTGGCGGCATAATGATCAATTGTTTGAAAAGGCTGTAAATCATCAGGATGACTAATAAAAACATTACAACAGGAGTTATAAATGGACGCAATATTTAAAGAATTTGTTTCTGCTTTTCCTCCTTCAGTTGATTTGGTTAAGCCAACAGACCAGACGCTTGATCGATTTAAAGATATGCTACCCGAAGAATTACTTAGTTTTTGGAAAGAATTTGGTTTTGGCAATTATGGCAATGGTTTGATAAAAGTTGTAAATCCGGAAGAGTACAGCAGCTCGCTATACGAATGGCTTGGAAAAGAAGATGCTTCAAGAGTGCCTATCCTTGTGACAGCTTTTGGCGATATTTTCTTTTATAGAAAGTTGTCTGTTGACGATGAAGACGTCAGTTTTCTTGATATTCATTATAGAGATGTTGAAGTTTGTGTCTGGAGTTTGGCGGAATTTTTCGAGTCGTATATTGTTGATGAAGGCATTATTGACGAAGTATTAAAGAAAGAATTGTTTGAATTGGCTGTGTCTGAAAAAGGCGGAATATCGTTTGATGAAATATATTATTTTGTTCCCGCGTTAGTTATAGGAGGAGGAGAGGATATAAAATATATAGACAAGGGTAAAGGAGTTGTTCATCAATCGCTATTGTTTCAAATGGGATTATAAAAGAAGTTTGATAAGCGGAATTTAAGAAGCATTTTTAGCGCTTTCCGCAAATTTTTGATATCGCTCCATTGGCGTGGCGTCGCAATCCGCTAAAAAACCTGATGGTCTGGAGTATTGCCAAATGTGAATGCTCCGCCGCTCCCGGTTCACCTATAATCCGTTAATTCATAACGCTAGATGTCGATCCGCAAACCTTGGAACAAGCTGCTTGTTCCGTAACCATCGGGTTGACAGGCAACGTGATTCTTTCTTCGAAAGAATCCGTAATTCTCAAGGCGGATTCGTCGTACTTGCGCCCGAGAGGAGGTGATGACGCGGACGGGAGCATTGGCAGAAAAGTCGATATGGCGGTCAAAAAGCTTGCATAAAGACCGGTTCCCGCCACCGGAGAAGCCCCGGAAAGTTCAAACGAAAAGCAGGCAATGCCCTGTATGCGGTAAAAGAGGTGTGGTTATCAACGCGCGGCAAAACAAAAAGGAGAAATTGACATGAAGTATATTATCACTGCTTTTCTTGCGCTATTGCTGGCTGTGGCAATGCCTTGGACGCCATCCGCGTCGGCGGGCCAGATCGATCAGACATTCCGTAATCCATCGGCGCAAGATACCGTCAACTGGCTTCCGAAAGAAATGCCTACCCGGCGGATAACTTATACAAACAACTCGCTTACGTAC
Organism: Syntrophorhabdaceae bacterium; assembly: GCA_009783195.1. Classification (GTDB taxonomy): domain Bacteria; phylum Desulfobacterota; class Deferrimicrobia; order Deferrimicrobiales; family Deferrimicrobiaceae; genus UBA2219. Next base: position 46,202 of record WRHP01000004.1, read on the forward strand.
GGAGACTTGCGGTTGCCCGGCAAATCCAATCTGAAAGGCAAAGCCAAGGCCTATCCGGTTGTCGTCATGATACATGGCGGCGCGTGGACCGCGGGTTATTCCCTGGACTATGTCGCTCCTCTCGCGGAGGCGTTGACAGATGAAGGGATAGCGACATGGAATATCGAATATCGCAGGATTGAAAATACCGGAGGAGCGTATCCGAACACGTTCCGCGATGTTGCCGCGGCAATCGACTATTTGCGCGTGCTCGCTCCCGAGTACGGTCTGGATCTGGATCGGGTGGTTGTCGCGGGCCACTCGTCTGGCGGCCATCTTGCGTTGTGGGCCGGCAGCAGGGCAAGCATTCTTCCATCCAGCCGGTTGTATGTCGCTAATCCTCTGCCTGTAAGAGGCGTTGTTTCTCTTGCCGGCATACCCAATCTGAAAGATGCCCTTGAGCGCGGTAATCGCACGGACGTATTGACGCTTCTTGGCGGCGTAACTGCGGCGGCGGCGATATCGCTTTACCCCGAAACGTCTCCGTATCACATGCTGCCGACCGGCGTGCCCACATCCCATATCGTGGGGACCTCTGATAATCCTTGGCGTGTTGCCATCACCGAAGAGTATGTTGAGTACGCGAAGTCGCTGGGGGATTGGGGCCGCATTGCCATCCCCGTGGGCGCAAATCATTTTGATGTTGTTGACCCATGCGGTCCCGCCTGGCCGACGATCGTGACGGAAGTTTTGTTGGCCTTGGGCGAAAAACCGCCGAATGGCAATTTGAATCAATCGAAATTCTGTCCGGTTTCCGGGCGGTAGCGGCAGAAGAAAAACCTTAACATCTGAATTCGCGCATGTTTCAGCGAAAAGAGATCCTGGCGTAAAGCCGGGGTCTCTTTTTTGTTTTGAGCGGTTTTACTTATGCGCATGGCCGACTTCTTTCGCTTAAAAGAAGCCCTCTTGCGATATCGTCCGCTTTGATGGATGTCTTCCGAATCTTCCATCAAAAATGCTGCGGAAATTGGCTTGAAAAATAGGCTGTTCTTAATGACCGTCATTAGAAATCAATGCCTGCCGACGCATCCGGGCTTATTTGCAAAAGAAGGGCAGAGGAGATGAATTCAAAAGCCTTTGGCAAATAGTTGCCGCTGCGGAGCGGCGCTTGTAAGAAAACAACAGCCTACGGCAAACCGCAATACTTTGGGCGCGTCAGAAATGGATAGGCGCTCGCGCGAAACCGTATGCGGGTCATGGCCGGGGCTAAGGGAGTAGCCGATACCGTCCGTCCTCAAAGGAGGCTTCTCCGCGTAGCATCATTTCATCCATGTGCTTCAAAAAAAGCGACCACTCCGCGTAATCAAGCCACCACCAGTCGTTTCCCTGCCCGCAGAACAGTCTTCGTGAGATGATCTCCGCCCTGGTTCTTGGTTTACGCAGAAATTCCCGCAAAGCCTGTTCCCTGCCGCTGATCGTCGCCAGGTACGCCTCGGCTTTTTCCGCGATCGACCCTTGATATGTAGGTCCTTCATGGGAAGTTACACAAATTCGGGCGTCAATCTTTGCCAGCCTGCGGACGGAGCGCCGGAGATCTTCAATTCCGCACCTTGCGTCTCCATACCAGGGTCCAAACTCCGTCAGGTCGTAGTCCGCCATGAACAGGATCTCTTCGTCCGGGAAATGCAGACAAAGGTGTCCTTGAGAGTGGCCGGGGGAAACCACGGCCACCGCGCGTGTTTTTCCGAAGAGAAGCTCTTCTCCATCGGTGATCCCGCGAGCGATCTTTCGGGGCGTGAAGTGGAACTTCTCCGTCAAAAGCTTTCGGTATGGCGCTTCCCATTCCGTTCCCGCCGCCGACTCATACGCAAGCAGTGTCTCAAGCGACCCGAAAGCCGGCGCGTCGGCCTCCGACGCCCATACTTGCGCGTCCGGCACTCGTGACAAGTAGGTGAAGTGGTCCTCGTGGTAATGGGTCATCATCACCGTCTCGATTCCTTCGCCTTCCCGCAGCCGGTCGATCTCATCCGGGTCGGCGCCCGCGTCAACCAGTATGCCGCTGTCTTTTATGTAGAGAGAGTGAGAATAAGGGTATCGGCCATTATTCAATCCGTGGACGATCCAGATCTGGTCTGTAAGCTTTGTGATCACCTGATTGGCACCGGTTTGCGTTCAAAACGCTTCATGTTTTGCCGCGGTGATGGCATGCGGTTTCATTTGATTGCGTCAACTTGATAAAGCCACGGTTTCTTCTATGGCCGGCGGAGCGGATTTTCCTTCCTGCGGATCTCGCGGATCGAGCGACACCCGAGCAGAAAAGCCGCGAGGAAATATACGACGGCGATAAAAATGGCTCCCGCCGCGGAGCGCGTCAGCGCGCCCGCAAAAGTATCCCAAGGGATGAACTGCCCGGTCGCGCGGAGGGCGTATGTTCCGGCCGCTGCCGCAAGGATGGCCGAAAGCGACATCTTTGCGTATTCCGGAAGCTGCGCAAGGCCTTCTTTACCGACTGTCCGGCGCATCAGAATTGCGTAAAGCGTTACCGCGTTCAGGAGGATTCCCGCCGTGCTGGCCAGGGCAAGCCCGAATACGCCGTGTGTCCGGTGAAGGAGGTAATAGACAGGCAAAGCGGCGACAAAGGAAGCCGTGCCCACGATAGTTGGCGTCCAGGTGTCTTTCATCGAGAAAAAGCCCCTGGATACGATCGCCTGAGAACACCAGAAAGGGATTCCGATGGCGAAGGCGGATAGCGCCGAGGCGGTCCGGAGGGTATCTTCGATATTGAAAGCGCCGCGCTTGAAGACCAGGAGGATCGACTCCGGGGAAAGGGCAAAGACCGTAGCCCCTATCCAGGTTGAAACGAGGAATACCCAGCGCAGCGTGGCGGAAAGCGTTTCCCACATCTCTTTTTTTCTGCCGGTCGCCGCCAATTCCGCAAGAAAAGGATATGACGCGACTCCCGAAGCGTGTCCAAAGATTCCGACGGGGACCATCATCAGACGCCTGGCGTTGTTTTGCCATGTGATGGCTCCGGCGATGAGGAACGACCCGAAAAAGCGCGAAGTCCACTCGTCCGCCATGACGAGAGAGAACCCCAGCATGATGGGGATGGTAAGCCGTATGAATTCCCGCAACGCCGGACTGGACAGATCAAATCGCGGTTGAAAAACAAGCCCTGCGCGCCGCGCTCCATACAGTTGGATGGCAAAATTGCCAAGAAAAGCTCCTCCGACGACGCCCCAGGCAAACCCGGCCATGCCGTGCTGCCGTCCGCCCAGCAACCCCCCCGCGATGATTCCGGCGTTATAGATCAGCGGCGCCAGCGCCGGAAGGAAAAACTCTTTCTTGGCATACTGGACGGCCATGAGCAGGCCTCCCAGGTAGAAGAAAATTTGCGCCGGCATAATGATCCGCGTGAGCCGCGCGGCCAGTATGGTTTGCTCTGGGGAGAACCCCGGAGCGATGAATCCGGTGATTTCTTCAGCAAATAGCTCTCCGAACACGATCAAGAGGAGCGCGGCGGTTCCCATTACCGTGGCAATGGTGGAGAATGCCTTGAAACCCTCGTCTTCCTTTCCTTCCGCAAGATACCGGGAGAAGATAGGGATGAAGGTTATGGACAGCGATCCTCCCGCCAGGAGGTGGTTCAGTAAATCTGGGATCGTAAACGCCGCGAAATAGGCGTCTGTACTGGGAGTGGCCCCGTGCTGGTATGCGATTACAGCGTCACGCGCATATCCGAGGACCCTGGAGAGGAACACCGAAGCCATCATTACGGCCGCGGCGCGCCCTATCTTGGCGGTGTTGGAATCCGGCATGGAGAAGAATATACCGCATAATAGGGTTTTTCATTCAAAGTTGCGTAAACCAGGATGTTGCTTTCGGCCAACTGAGCCAGAGAGCGAAAAATCTTTTTAGTGAGGCAATTACGAGTTACGGGTTATCGGTTAAAACCTGTAAGTTACATAAAAACGCCAAACTCAGGTAGAGCCGCCCTTGGGCGTATCGTATTATGCTTTTGCCACAAAGGAGATGGATGCCAAAGGACCAAATAAGAGTACGGCCTTGAAGCTTACAGTTAGTCTGTTTTTTGTGACCGAACGGAAGAGGTACAAAGCGCAAAAAGCGGAACCGCGCCGCTCGCGGCGAGTTCATTTGCCAATGGCGGCGCAAAGCGGTTTTTAGAGGTTCAAAGCGGAAAGATTACGTCTGCCGGATATAATAATGGCCATAAAACAAAGTAGGGACGAAGAAAATATCGAGTGTGTTTTTATACATATTTTTGATTACGACTAAATGTTTTTTGTTTTTTGTCGATAAATATGAATAATAATATTTTTTTATGTATTGATGATTGGAGAAGTCATGGATCGTAATGACTGGCAATATTTTGATGAAGACTGGGAAAGTGAAGAAAAAGAAAGCGTTTCCGAGTCTTCTAAAAAACAGTGTTGCGTATGTTTGCGTTGGATTGACATGGATTCGCCTTATTGCGTTTGGTGTGGGAGACCCCAGCCCGAAAAAAAATAAAAACATTAATAGTGGTTTTATTTTTTATTAGTTCTTGACATCGTAAAAAGCGATTGTTAAGGTCTAACGATGCGGCAAATTTTAGGCTTTTGCCAATGTTTGCATGCGTAATATCCAGTTAGGAGGTACGAGCAAGTGGCACAAGGAACGGTAAAGTGGTTTAACGACGCGAAGGGTTATGGTTTTATCGCACAAGAAGGCGGTCCGGACGTTTTCGTGCATTTCAGCGCAATCAAAATGGACGGGTTCCGCTCTCTGAAGGAAGGTGAGCGCGTCGAGTTTGAGATCACTGAAGGCCCGAAGGGCCCCCAGGCTGCCAACGTCGTCAAGGCGTAACTTTACGGCATGCCCTGCTGAAACAACCACACCTAAAAACCAGAAAACGGAAAACCCCGGCGGATATCCGCCGGGGTTTTTACGTCTTTAGCCTTAAAAGGCGGCCACAGGGTATTTTGTTTTACTGCGGCAAAGCCTTCTGTTCCTGCGGCATATCCGGGATTTGGGGCGCCGGGGCCGGAGCGGTCGAAGCGGGAGGCGCGTCGGTCATGATGCTTTTTCGGGATGGCCCGCTACCGGCGAAGTAGGCAAGAAACAGCGACGTGATCATGAACAGGATCGCCGCGCCCGCGGTCAGCTTGCTCAGGAAGTTTGCGGGGCCGGAGGACCCAAACAGGGTTTGCGAAGAGCCGGCGCCAAAGACCGCGCCGATGTCAGAGCCTTTGCCGGTCTGCAGCAGGATGGCGAGAACCATAGTGATAGATACGACGACATGAACGATGACGATGAGCGTGTCCATTTGTTCCTTTCGCTTTCGTTAGAGCTGGTTTTATTTGTATTTCACAATCTTTGCGAACGAGTCGGCGGCAAGGCAGGCGCCACCCACAAGCGCGCCGTCGATGTCTTCTTTGGCCATCAGGGATACGATGTTTTCGGGCTTGACGGAGCCGCCGTAAAGAATCCGTACGGAATCCGACGCCTCTCCCCATAGCTTCTTCAGCCGGTTTCGCAGGAAAGAGTGTACATCCTGCGCCTGCTCCGGGGTAGCTGTTTTCCCGGTGCCGATAGCCCACACCGGTTCGTACGCGACGATGACTTTTGGCCCTTCGGCGGCGGAGATGTCTTTTAGCCCGCCAAAAAGCTGTGTTTCGACCACATCGAACGTGTTTCCCGCCTCGCGTTGCTCCAGCGTTTCGCCGAGACAAAAGATTGGCGTCAAGCCGGCCGCCAATACGGACCGGTTTTTACGGTTTACCGAATCGTCGGTCTCCGCGTAATACTGCCGGCGCTCGGAGTGGCCGATGATGCAGTGCGACGCGCCCGCGTCCCGCAGCATGCGGATAGAGACTTCTCCGGTGTACGCCCCTTCTTCCGCGAAGTGGACGTTTTGCGAGGAGACCCGCACGCCGCTTCCACGCACAAGCTCCGCTACCGTTGAGATCGCCGTAAACGGCGGCGCCAGAATAATCTCGACACCCTTGGCGTCAGCCACCAGCGGCAGGAACGCCCTCAAGAAGGATACGGCTTCCTCCGTGGTTTTATACATCTTCCAGTTTCCGGCAATGACAGGCACGCGCATAATTTATTTGGCCTTGGAAATGTATTCTGTCAGATCGGCCAGCCGGGAGGAATAGCCCCACTCGTTGTCGTACCAGGCCAAAATCTTGACCATCTTTTTCTCGATGACTTTGGTGGACAAGGAGTCAAAGGCAGCCGAGCATGGGTCGTGGTTGAAGTCGATGGAGACAAGCGGAAGGTCCACATATTGGAGGATTCCTTTTAGCGGTCCTTCGGCGGCTTTTTTCATAGCGGCGTTGATCTCTTCGACCGTGGCGTCTTTTGAAAGCTCCGCGGTCAAGTCAACGACGGACACATTTGGTGTCGGAACGCGGATAGCCATACCGTCGAGCTTGCCTTTAAGCTCGGGGATAACGAGCGAAACGGCCTTTGCGGCTCCGGTGGTTGTTGGGATCATAGACATCGAGGCTGCGCGCGCCCGGCGGAGGTCCTTGTGCGGCAGGTCGAGGATACGCTGATCGTTTGTGTATGAATGGATCGTGGTCATCAATCCACGTTCGATGCCGAAGTTGTCAAGAAGCACCTTGGCGACCGGGGCGAGACAGTTGGTCGTACATGAAGCGTTGGAAAGGATTCGGTGTTTCTCCGGGTCGAACTTGCTTTCGTTTACGCCCATGACGATGGTAATGTCTTCTCCCTTGGCCGGAGCGGAGACGATGACGCGCTTTGCGCCCGCTTTCAGGTGTTTTTCGCATCCTTCGCGGTCGGTGAACTTTCCGGTCGATTCGATGACTACATCGACGCCCAGTTTGCCCCACGGAAGCTCCGAGGGGTCTTTTACCGCCGTTACCTGGATCTCTTTGCCCGCCACCACGATGGAGTTTTCCTTCGCCTCGACCGTTTCGTTGAACTGTCCGTGGATGGAGTCGTACTTGAGGAGGTGCGCCAGCGTCTTTGCGTCGGTGATGTCATTTACGGCTACGACTTCCAAAGCCTGGTTTTTTTGCGCGGCACGGAAGAAAAGCCGTCCAATGCGGCCAAATCCGTTGATGCCGACTTTTACGGGCATAACCAATACCTCCATAGATTATGTATTTTAAGAAATGATACAGCCTAAAAAAAATAGATTATACATTACCATTATTTCCTTTAACACCCTTCTGTCGTGTTCCGGCGCTGTTGGCGCTTCTCCAAAACGGTTTTTTGCGGATAAAAAAAGCCCGACCTGGCGGAGGTTATACCTTGCGGGGACGGCGTCTCGCCGCATGCCGGTTCGACTTTTTTGGGGAAAAGTATAAATGTTGAAAAAATAATTGTTTTTAGCAGTCCATGCTTGGCGTGAACACTATGGTTTATACAGCAAAGCAGCGAAGCGATCATTTCTTTACAAAGCCCGGTTTTTATGTTTTATATACAAAGCCTGAGCGGGCCAATTCAGATTAAAGGAGGGTACAGGAATATGTCAAACGAGGTTTTGGCGCCTCTACAGCTTGGACATAAAATACGGAATTTTGCTTTCAGCACATACAATCCGGTAGAGAATCGTTTTGAAGAGCATAACCTGTACCAATATGTTCTGGCGAAGAAATGGCTTATACTGTACTTTTATCCCGCTGATTTTACGTTTGTATGCCCTACTGAACTTTCGGATTTGGCGCAATATCAGGATCAGTTGCAGCGGCTGAACGTGGAGATTATTTCTGTGTCCACGGATACAAAATTTTCGCATCTGGCTTGGTGTAAAGCTGAAAAACTATTGAAAAACATCAGTTTTCAGATGGCTTCCGACCCTACCGGCGAACTTGCAAACTATTTTGGGATTTATGACGCGGCGGGAGGCACGGCCTTGCGCGGCACCTTTATTATAAGTCCGGATTGCGTATTGGTTGGTTCCGAGATCAATTACTACAATGTAGGACGTAATGCCTCTGAATTATTGCGTAAAATGCGTGCTTACACCTATCTCTTCGATCACCCGGAACAGGCTTGCCCGGCAGCGTGGGAAGAAGGGCAGGAGTTGCTTACCCCTTCGGAAAAACTTGTTGGCTGCGTGTCAGAGTTCTATACTAAAGAATAATTCAGGTTTTACTATATGGCTGTAGATGACGAAAAAGCGCTTGCTATTGCATATCAAGTGCTTGAGTATGTAGAACAGTTGCAAATTTCCGCAAAAGCTCCAGAGATACCGAAGCTATTTGCGGACGACCTTAGGTTTGTAAAATATCACGAAAATAGCGTTAAACTGCGCAATGTTATCAATGCCTTTGCCAAAGGCGATCTCTCTGTTGCTATAAGCACGAAAGGTTTTGTTGCCGGCGCTTGCAAAGCTTTGCAGGCGAATTTACGCCACATGACTTGGGTCATACAGCAAATCGAAGGAGGCGACTATTCGCAGCGGATTGATTTTTTAGGTGATTTTTCGAAATCGTTTAACAACATGGCAGTAAAACTGAAAACAACCATAGACGATCTGCAACAGAAAGAAGAAGCTTTGACCGCGCTGGCCGTATCTTTACAAGAAGAAGCTAAAAGGCGCAGCGCCGCGTTGGTTGAATTGAAAAAGAGCGAGCAAAGATTCAAAATGCTTGCCGATTACGATTCGCTTACAAACCTGCTCAACAGACGCGCCTTTTTTTCTTATGCCGAAATGAAAGTAGAAAACGCAAACTCCCTGAAACAGCCGTGTTGCGTGTGCCTGCTTGATGTGGACCATTTCAAGATCTTTAATGACACTTACGGACACGTAGAAGGCGACCGGGCATTGCAGCATGTGGCGCATATCTGCCAGCGCAATCTGCGCCAGACCGACATAATGGGACGCTATGGCGGCGAGGAGTTTATAATCCTGCTTTCCATGGGGGAGGAACAAAGCTACGAAACGGTTGAGCGCCTTCGGCAGGCAATGGAAGAGAATCCTTTTCTCCTGAAAAATGACGAAACAACGTCGCTGACCGCAAGTTTCGGGATAGCGGTTATTTTGCCCGGCGAGAAAAGCGATCACGCCAACAAACTTCGTTTGGCAATTGCCCAGGCGGATGCGGCGCTTTATATAGCCAAAGCGGGCGGGAGAAACAGGCTATACCTTGCCCCGCCTAATACGGCTACGGCAGAGGGGGGAAACCGATTGGGCCTTACTCCGCCCGAGAAACAGGCAACGACTTCCACCGAAACCATCAAAACGGTGTGATTCAGGTTTTGAATACGGGCTGGGACCAGAATCTCTTATTGCTGATGAAGAAGAGATAAACGGCGTCCATACTTCTGATAACCGAAAACTGATAGCTGAAAACTGATCTATGCCGCGCGTCCAGGTCAGGCCGGACAGGTATAATATTTTTTCGACGGGGTATTTTGTGAGGCGAACTGGTTTTTTGCGGGAAGGCCGCGCCGGATACCGCAGTGGTTCTTCAAGGATTTTTGGTCCGCCGGGTTTGTTTAATTGAACGGGATCTTTTTTCTGCGGATAAAGTCCAACGGGTCGAAAGTGCCGGTTTTGGAGAAAGGTATTCTCACAATGCCGATCAATGGCGCTTCAACTTCGATAGAGCCGTTGAATCCATAAGGAACGGCGCGTGCTTCGATGACCTCATGCAGCGCTGACGTAAGAGCGCCGGGGTTCAGGGTAACGGGCACTATAACGATTGTTTCCCGTGATGGTTCGAGGCGGAGCTGCTCGTTTTGTTCTACGCTTGCCAACTCCCGGTTGCCGATAGTTACCGAATATGCGGCTCGTGAGACGTTCAAAGCGTAAGAATTCTGGTTGATGACCTCTATATGGAGGACGACCTCCGTCGGGTCTTTCGTCAAAAATGGATTCGCGGATAGCTTCACCGATACGACGCGCACTTTAGGGCTCTTGAAGGCTTCCCGCACCAGCATGCGGCAAGAAGGGGCAGCAAGAAGAAGCACCAACAGAAGAAGAGGAACAAACCGCGTGGCGGTCCGTATTTCCGATGTGCGAGTTGATTTTGGGTTGCCGGAAAGCGCCCTGTTCGATCGCATAAAAACAATTATAGGCGTTCCTGCTGACGGAGTGGAGCGGTTTTCCATCGTCCGCAGAGGAATTGACGCCCGCGGAAAAGGGGCGCCGCGGAGAGTGTATACGGTGGAATGCGCTCTCCGGTCATCCGAGGACGAGGAGGCGGTTTGCGCCCGTGTCCCAAACGCCCGCAGGTACGAGCCTCCCCCAAATCCGTTTCCACGGTTTCCGGCGCGTAAGCCTTCCTTGCCCCCGGTGGTCGTGGGAATGGGGCCGGCGGGAATGTTTGCCGCGTTGACCCTGGCGCGGTTTGGGATGCCGCCGGTGCTGCTTGAGCGCGGCCGGCCGGTTGAGGAGCGCGAAAGGGACGTGGCCCGGTTTTGGAAAGAAGGGACGCTTGACCCTGAAAGCAATGTGCAGTTTGGCGAAGGCGGCGCGGGAACTTTTTCTGACGGAAAACTCACCACCAGGATTGGCGATTCTCTTGTGGAGCATGTAATTTCCACTTTCGCGGACAAGGCGGGGATTTCCAGCCTTGGGTTAGACGCAAAGCCTCATGTTGGGACTGACCGCCTTGCCGGTTTTTGCCGTTGTATGCGGGAGGAGCTGCGGTCACTTGGGGCTGTTATACGTTTTGGCGCCCGTGTCGAGGAGCTGAAGGTGGAAGGCGGCGCGGTGCGGGGAGTGCGGCTTGCCGGAGGAGAGGAGATAGACGCGCCAGTCGTGGTTCTGGCGATTGGTCACTCCGCCAGGGACACCATTCGCGGATTGCATGGGCAAGGAATTCTCATGACGCCAAAGGCGTTTGCCGTGGGGTTACGGGTGGAGCATCCGCAGGGACTGATCGACCGGATCCAGTATGGCGGGTACGCCGGGAAGGGGCTTCCCGGAGCGGATTATAGCCTTAAGGCGAAAACGCCCGGCGGTCGCGGGATCTACTCTTTCTGCATGTGCCCCGGCGGCGAGGTGGTAAACGCGGCTTCGGGAGACGGGCAGGCTGTGGTGAACGGGATGAGCGGGCGGAGCCGGGATTCCGGTTTTGCCAACAGCGGAATTGTGGCGGCGGTTACGCCGGCGGATTTCTTTGGGAGCGAAGCGCCGCAAGGATGCCCCCTTGCGGGGATCGCTTTTCAGGAAGAGATCGAGCGGCGCGCGTTTGAGCGCGGAGAAAGAGGCGGCTTGCCGTCGGCCAACCTTCTTTCCTTTGTTTATGGAAGAAAGGTTTCGCCTTTTCCGGCCAGGGTACGCGCATCCAAAACGACGCATGACACGCTATGCGGGATACTTCCTTCCCATCTGGAAGAGGAGCTTCGGTTTGGATTTTTGCGTTTTGGAGAGACTATGCGCGGTTTTTTGACAAAGGAAGCTACGCTCTATGCCGTGGAGTCGCGGAGTTCTTCTCCGGTACGCATTGAGCGGGTGAATTACGAGTCGGTCTCATGCAAAGGGTTGTATCCTGTTGGAGAAGGCGCGGGGCACGCCGGAGGGATAGTTTCGTCAGCGGTTGACGGAATACGGGCGGCTCTTCGCGTACTCGAACTGTATTCAGAATAGAAAGCCGAGGATGTTTGCATGCAAAAGAAAAAGTTCGTAAAGGATATAAAGGAAGGGGAACTGGTTCGGGAATTGTTCCTTGTCGCGGGCAAAGCGCAGCTTACCAGCAATACCGGCAAAGCCTATTTGAGCGTACAGTTGCGCGACAGAACAGGAACCATCGAAGCAAGGGTATGGGATCGGGCGGAGGAGATCGGGAAACGGTTCCAGCGTGACGACGTAGTGGAAGTGAGCGGGAGCGCGATTTCGTATCAGGGGCGTGTTCAGCTCAAGATCCACGATGTGCGCCTGTATGAGGGGCCAAAGGAGCTCTCCGATTACCTGCCGGCTTCCCGTAAGGAGGTTGAGCAGCTCTGGGGGCTTTTGCGCGGATACGTGGAGGATGTCAAGGATACGGATTACAAGCGGCTTCTTTCGGCTGTGTTTCTCGATCCGGGCGCCGCTGAAATGGCTGGTTGTTTCCGCCGGGCGCCGGGAGGCAAAACGATGCACCACGATTACGTCGGAGGTCTCCTGGAGCATACGGTGTCGGTCGTTGGCGTCTGCCGCTTTCTGTCATCCCACTACGAAGGGGTAAACGCCGATCTGTTGATGACAGGCGCTCTGCTGCACGACTTGGGGAAAGTGAAAGAGCTTTCGTACGAGGGCTCTTTCGACTATACGGATGAGGGACGGCTTCTGGGTCATATATATATAGGAGCGGAGTTTGTTGACAAAGTTTGCAACTCCCTTTCCGGGTTTTCGTCCGAAAAGGCGATGCTGGTAAAGCATATGATCCTTTCCCACCACGGAGAGCTTGAATACGGGTCGCCAAAGCGTCCAAAGACGATCGAAGCGGTACTGCTCCATTTTGCGGAGAATATGGACGCCAAGGTGACGGCGTTCAGCGATGCTATAGAGGATATTCCGAAAGGGGCTCGCTGGACCGACTACCAACGGATGTTCGAGCGGTATCTCTTTTCGGGAAAGTTTTTTTGCGGCGAGCATGCGAAGGCTCCTTCGGAACAGGGGAAAGAATAATTCGCAATGGAGAGTTGGGAGAAATTTCTCGAGGAGCGGGAGCAGGCGCGGCTTATCCGGCGGCTTTCTCCCTCCGAGGAGCGGCGTCCGGGGATCGTTGTGCGGGAGGGCAAGGAGTTTGTGGATTTTTCGTCAAACGACTACCTTGGCCTGTCGTCCCACCCCGCTGTGGTTGCCGCGGCAAGAGATGCTTTGGAGCGGTACGGGGTGGGGGCGGGAGCGTCGCGCTTGATGAGCGGGAGTCTTTCCATCCACCACGAGCTGGAGGAAGAGATTGCCGCGTTCAAGGGAACGGAACGCGCCCTGGTCTTCAATTCCGGATACCACGCAAACATCGGTATTGTCCCGGCGCTTTTCGGGAGGCATGATCTTGTCGTCGCCGACGTTTTAAGCCATGCCAGCCAACTGGACGGCGCGCTTTTGTCTCGCGCCAAGCTTATACGTTTTCGCCACAACGACCCGGAGCACCTGTTGGTTTTGCTTGATAAATACCGGGACAAGTTCCGTAAATGCCTGGTGATGACCGAGAGCGTATTCAGTATGGACGGCGATCTTGCCCCGTTGCGTGATCTGCTTGAAATCTGCCGCCGCCGGCGTTGTTTGTTAATGGTGGATGAGGCGCATGCCACCGGGGTCTTCGGCGCAAAAGGAAAGGGGCGCGTGGAGGCCGAAGGGTTAGCGGGGGAGGTCGATTTGGTGATGGGGACATTCAGTAAGGCGCTTGGTGGTTTCGGCGCTTATCTTGCCGCCTCCAGGGTGATAGTGGAGTTTTTGGTGAACTCGGCGCGCAGTTTCATCTATTCTACGGCTCTACCCGCCGCGGTGATTGCCGCCAACCTGGCTGCCTTGCGGCTGTGTCTTGCCGGAGAAACGCGTGGCGGCGAGTTGTTGCGGCGGTCGTCGGAATTAAGGGAAAAACTGCGCGAAATGGGCTGGACCGTCGGCGGCGACAGCCAGATCGTTCCGGTGATGATAGGAGAAAGCGGCCGCGCTGTCGCGCTGTCGGATTCTCTGGCCGGACGCGGTTTTCTGGTGTTGCCGGTGCGTCCACCGACAGTGCCGGAAGGATCGGCGCGCCTGCGCTTTTCTGTGACGACCGCTCACGCGAATTCTCAGATAAATGGACTTTTGTATGCAATCAGCGCCGCATAAAGAATTTGATGTTGCCGCCGGGACTGTTCCTTCCATGGTCCTGCTTCCCGGATGGGCGACAGACAGCCGCATATTCGACGGCCTCTTTCCTGGTGTTTCAGCCGTGCGGGTTTTGGGGGCATTGCGCGTTGAGGGGTTTGCGGACAGGCTTGCGGCGTTTCTGGATACTGCCGCCCGCGGCCCCGTGACTATCGTCGGGTGGTCTCTGGGCGGGTTTCTCGCGGCGGAGTTTGCCGGGAAATATCCGTCGCATGTGCGGGATCTCGCGCTGATTGGCATCCGGCGTCGGTATCCGCTCTCCGATGTGGAACTGGTCCGGTCCGCGCTACTGCGCGACCAGCGTACGTGCCTGTCCGATTTCTACATGCATTGCTTTTTCCCTTCCCGCATGAAAGAATGCCGACTGTTCCGCTGTGGGTTGCAAGAAGAATATATCAGGACGATGGATAAGGACACGCTTTTGTCCGGCCTTGACTACTTGGAACACGTTGATTTTCCGGCAGATTCCATTTCTTCCCGCCAGGTGAGAATTATCCATGGAGAAAAAGATGTTGTGGCTCCCGTGGACGAAGCTAAAAAACTGGCTAGCGCAATAGACGCCGCGACGTTTTGCCTGCTTCCGGGAGCGCCGCACGCGGCATTTCTGGATAGCGGTTTTTCTGTATCTGATGAGTGAACGCCTGACCCGCTATGAAGAGTATGCCCACGTTCAGCGGCTGTCGGCTGTGGATCTTCTGGAATTTACCCGCAAAGGATTGAATGAAGGAAGGATTGGAAAAATCCTTGAGCCGGGATGCGGCACGGGTCTTTATACAAGGGAGCTTATCGACGCTTTCCCGCATGCGACCATCGAAGGAATCGACATTTCCGAGACTATGGTCAGGCAGGCCAGAGAGCGTACCGTTGGTTCGCAAGCGTATTTTCGGACAGCCAACGCCGAAGAGGTTGTTTCCGGGGAATACGACCTGATTACATCAAACGCCACTTTCCAGTGGTTTCATTCGTTTGATCGCACCATTCAAAGGATGAGTTCGATACTGCATAAAGCTGGTTCTCTCACGTTTACCTATTTTGGTCCCAAAACGTTTGCCGAGCTTGACGATGCGCTTTTGGATACGCGGGAGGATGGGGAAACGGAACGGACGGCGGCATCCCGGTTTCTTTCCAGAGATAAGGTCGAGGCGTCGCTTTCGGCTGTTTTTTCCGAAACAGAGGTTACGGAGCAAACGTATCAACAGGAGTTCAACGATCTTTCCGAACTCTTAAGGAGCATAAGACACACTGGCACCGGAGGCGGCGGTTTGCGAAAGGGCTGGAGCGCCGGGCGGCTCTCGCGGGTGGAACGTGCCTACCGGGAGCGGTTTGGCGGGATTCGGGCGACCTACCAGGTATTTTTCTGCCGCGGCGCAGGTTTTAAGGGAGAAGTTGAATGAGAGGGGTTTTTATCACCGGGACCGATACATCAGTGGGAAAGACAATAGTCTGCGGACTGCTGGCGGGTTTTTTACGCGAGAGCGGCGTTAACGCGATTACCCAGAAGTGGGTTCAGACGGGGGAAGACGGGCGGCATGCCGACCTGGGAATGCACCGCCGGCTTATGGGGCTGCCGGAGGATGTGCCGGAAGACGCCCTGAAGGATCTTTGTCCGTACAGGTTTGCTTATCCCTCCTCGCCTCATCTGGCCGCAAAGCGCGAGGGCAAGGTCGTGGACCCCGCTGTGATCGAGGCGGCATACCGACGGCTTGAATCAGCCCACGACATCATTCTGGTCGAGGGATCGGGCGGAATCCTCGTTCCGCTGGC